>DASXTT010000049.1:0-14770 GCA_036505255.1 Planctomycetota bacterium
GCCCGCGACGTTCCTCGAGCCACGCCCCGATCGCCCGCGTCGCCGGCCTCCCGATCGGCGCGAGCCGCTCCTTGCCCCCCTTGCCTTCCCGGACCCGCACCATTCCCGCCTCGAGCGTCGCGTCGGCCAGGTCGAGTCCCACCGCCTCGCTGACCCGGAGCCCGCCCGAATAGATCGTCTCGAGCAGCGCGCGGTTCCTCCGCCCGGCGAAATCCGGCCCCCCCGCCGCCTCGAGAAGCCGTTCGACCTCCTTCTCGTCGAGGACGTTCGGAAGCCTCAGGTCCTTCTTCGGGTTGCGGAGGTGCGCCGCCGTGTTCTCGACGAGGATGCCCCGCCGCTCCAGAAAGCCGAAGAAGGTGCGCAGGCACGCCAGCGTCCGCGCGGTGGATGATTTCGCGTAGTCGGCGGAGGCTAGTTTCGCGAGGTACCGGCGCAATGTCGCCACGTCCGCCCGCCCCGCCGCGAGAAGCTCCTCGCCGCCGAGGAACTGGATGAACCGGCGAAGGTCGCCGCCGTAAGCCCGAAGGGTGTGCTTCGACAGGCGGCGCGCGCCGCGCAGGTGGCGCAGGAAGTCCTCGAGGTGGCTCACATACTCTATATCGGCCGATTTTCCGGTATGATGGGCCCCCCATGAGCGGCGCAGATGTCCGGATCCTGATGGGGAGCGACTCCGACCTGGAACACCTGCAGGACGCGATCTCGATTCTGAATGAATTTCACGTCAGCCACGAAGTGCGGGTCCTCTCGGCCCACCGGACCCCGAAGGAGCTGACCGACTACATCGAAAAGGCGGACCGGGAAGGCGTGAAGGTCTTCATCGGCGCCGCGGGGGGCGCGGCGCACCTCGCGGGCGTGATCGCAGCCCACACCACGAAGCCCGTCCTCGGCGTGCCCATTCCAACATCCCTGAAAGGGATCGACAGCTTCCTGGCGATGGTCCAGATGCCGGGCGGCATCCCCGTGGCGACGTTCGCCGTCGGCAAGGGCGGGTCCATGAACGCCGCGCTTTTCGCGGTGGCCGTGCTTGCCCTGTCGGACGGCGGCCTGGCCAATGATCTGGTCGCCTACCGGAGGCGGATGGCGGAAAGGGTCGCGGCGAACGACGATGCGTTGCAGAAGAAGCTGAAGTCCTGAAACCCGCGATTGCAACAGCCGTTGACGAACGTAACCGCCGGCATGACGTGTCACCCGAGCCGCTTCAGGCGTTCCCGGACGTAGGTTCCCCACGTGCCGTGCCCGAGTTCCGCGAGCAGGTCCTCGAGCGTGCGGCGCGCCGCGGCCTCGTTGCCGAGCGTCCGGTGCTCGATCTCGGCGATCCGGATCCCGAGGCTCGCCCGGTCCTCGTCCGACCGGATCCTTGAAAGCGTGCGGCGGAAGTGCCCCACCGCGATCTCGGCGCGCCCCGCCGCCAGGGCCGCGTCCCCCGCCCGGCGCAGCGGCTGGGGATCCTCCGGCTCCTTTTCGGCTTCCGACAGGAACGCGCGCTCGGCCTCCTCGAACTTCCGCTCGTGCATGAGCTTCTCGGCCGCGTCGTAGGTGCGGCGGACGGTCATGCTCTCGACCCCTAGGGCCGCCTGCCCCGCCTCGTGGGCCGCCAGCCCCAGGACGTGCCACACCCACGGGATCAGCAGGACGAGCCCGGGCACGAACGCCACGACCAGGAGCCCCGCGCCCATCGGGCCCATGCCCTCCGCGGCGACGCTGGCGCCTCCCACGAGGATCGAGAAACCGATGAAGAGGGAGACGAACCCGGCGATCACGAAGGCGGAGGTATCGATGTAGGCGCGGTCCTCCCGGGTGAGCTTCGAGAGGACCCCGCAGATGGTCCAGAAGACCAGGGCTGAGACCGCGAACCAGATCATGGCCTGGCGTCAGGAGCGTTCGAGCATCACGGGATTCCGCATCCGCCCCGCGGCCTCGTCGTGGGTGATCAGGCCGCGGAGGTAGAGATCCTTGAGGGCCGCGTCCATGGTCCGCATCCCGTCCTTCGCGTGGGTCTCCATCATCGCGTAGATCTGCGGCGTGCGCCCGTCGCGGATCAGGTGGCTCACGCCGGTGGTGTTGCGGAGGATCTCGACCGCGGGCACCCGTCCACTCCCGTCGGCGTTCGGGAGGAGCCTCTGGCTGATGACGCCGAGCAGGCACATCGAGAGCTGGCCGCGGACCTGGTTCTGCTGGGAGGCGGGGAAAGGGTCGACGATCCGGTCGATGGCCTGCACGCAGTCGTTCGTGTGGAGCGTGGCGATGACGAGATGGCCCGTCTCCGCCGCCGTGAGCGCGCACGCGATCGATTCCGGGTCGCGCATCTCCCCCACCAGGATGACGTCGGGGGTCTCCCGCAGGACGTGGCGGAGCGCCTCGGTGAACGATTTCGTGTCGAGGCCGACCTCCCGCTGCTCGATCACGGACTGGAGGTTGGCGTGGACGAACTCGACGGGGTCCTCGACCGTGATGATGTGGGCCCGCCGGCGCCGGTTGATCCGGTGGATCATGGCCGCCTGCGTCGTGGATTTGCCGTGGCCCGCCGGTCCCGTGACGAGGACGAGGCCCTGCGGGGCGAGGGCGAACTCCTCGACCACCGGGGGAAGATTGAGCGGCTCGATCTCGGGGATGGCGTCCGGAATGAGACGGAAGACCGCCCCCACCGACTGGCGCTGGAGGAAGGCGTTGCCCCGGAACCGGTGGCGGCCGTCGAGGGTGAAGGAGAAGTCGAGCTCGAGTTCCGCCTCGAAGCGGGCGATCTGCTCGTCGCGGAGGACCCCGTAAATCATCTTCCGGACCGTGCCGGCCGGGAGAGGCGTCCGCCCGTCCAGGGTGATCTGCCCGTGGATGCGCAGGGCCGGCGGGGAGTCCGCGCTGAGAATGACGTCCGAGGCGGCCGCCCGGATGGCGCGGCGCAGCAGGTCCGTGAGGTCGGGGACGGGCGCGCCCTCCCTCCGGCCTACTTCGGCTGCAGCATCATCTTGTTCTTGAGGTCGGAGCACTGGTTGAGCCTGTTGGTGACGGAGTCGAAGGCGGACGGCTGGGCGACCTTGGGATGGGTCGGATAATCCTGCTTCATGCGGATGAAGAGTTTCTCGGCCTCGAGGATGTCGCGGAACATGAAGGCGATTTCCGCGAGGCGGTGGACGGCGTCCCCGCTCTTCACCTTCTCGAACTCGGGGTTCTCCAGGACCGCGGTATAGAGGGCGCGGGCGTCGACATAATCGCGCAGCGTTTCGCGCCCCTCGGCCAGGTCCCACAGGTTCTTCGGTTCGGGGTCCTCCTGGAACGTCTTTTCGAGGCGATCCAGTCCCTCGCCGTTCTGCTTGATCCGTCCCGCCAGCTCCGCCGTCCACTGGCGGTGGGCGGAGCAGTAATTCGACCACGGCGTATATTCGCCGCCGCTGTCCGCGAACCGCTTGTCGACCTTGTTGCGGATGTCGGCGGCCCCGGAGTCCTGGTGTTGAAGGGTGAGATTTCGCATGAGCCCGGCCCCGATCCGGGCGACGAACAGGGGAGTCGGATCCATGGGATTCCGTCGCGACCCGGGTCCGAGCCGCCGGAAGCCGAGGTCCAGGGCCTCCAGGAGGATGTTCGTCGAGTTCTTCACGTTCCCGAAGGCGCACTGCGACTCGCCCAAGTGGTGGTTTCTTTCGAGGAGGTCCTTGATGTTGCCGATGGACTTGGTGATATCCCCCTCCTTGGCCCGGGTCTCGGTCTGCACCTTGGCCCGAAGCGCCTGGAGTTTCTGGTATTTCTCGAGGCGCAGCTTCTTGTCCCGGTCCTTGCCGCCCCGCTCGGCGAGCCGCTTCTCGATTTCGTCCAGCCTCGCCTTCTGGGCGGACGCCACCGCGGTGGCGGCGTAGCGCGTCCGGAGGACCTGCAATTCCCGGTTGGGATCGAATCGGGGCGAGGCCTCGGAATCCTTCATGGCCGTCTGGAGCCGGTCGAAGTGCTTCTGGGCCTCGATCTCGTCGGCATCGTTGTAGGTCAGCTCCTCGGCCAGGGGCCGGAACTCGGCCAGGAACGCTTTCGAGGCCTCGTCCGCGTTCCGCTCCAACCCCCGGAGCTCCTCGAGCGCCCGCTCGTAGTGTCCGACCTCGAAGCAGAGGATCGCCAGCCCCATGGACCAGCGGGCGTCCGGGTTCTTCAGGCCGGCCTTGAGGTGGGCGAGGAACTCGGGGAAGAGGTCGGCCGCCTTGGGCCCCCCCAGGATTTCCGAGAACGAATTGTCCAGCTGGCTTCGCGCGCCGATGCCGATTCTCAGGTTTTCTTCGGAGACCTTCAGCACCGTTCCGGTGAGGTTGCCCAGCGTGATCTTCCGGTTGACGGACTGCTGCGGGTCGTTCCAGAGCCGGATGAACGTCTCCTTGAACTCGGCGAGGGTCCGCAACGCGGAGATCCTGGACTGGATGAGCGCCTGCGTGGCGGGAAGGCGCGGGAAGCGGTCCGGGGACGGGCGCAGCGCCTGCGCTTCGGCGAGGACCGTCTTGGGATCGAAGCGGAGAACCAGGTCGTGCCAGCGCCGCGCGGCGGCCTCGTAGTCGCGCCGGTCCAGCAGCGCGAGCTTGCGCGCATCTTCGGCGGCGCGCTCCGCCGCGACCCGGTTCGCCTCGCTCCAGCGGGCGTGGACCTCGACCATCCGGTCCTTGGCCAGCTTGGCGGGCTCGGCCAGGGAATCGCGCGACGTGGCCTCGAGGAGCTCCACCGCCTTGGCGAATTCGCCCTGCTTGGACAGCTCGGTGACCTGCTTCTCGATCTCCTCGTACCGGTTGCGGGCCCGCTCGACGACGAGTTCCTGGTGCCGGCGCGCGGCGGCGTCGTAGAGGAGCGAATTGTACCGGTCCTTGGATTCCCAGGTGTACGACGCGAGGTCGCCCAAGTACCGGTTGTAGCCCTCCCAGGCGTCCCTGTAACGGTGCTCCCCCATCGCCTTGTCCGCCTCGGTCCGGGTTGATTCGAACGCGGCGCGCCGCTTGACGACCTCCGCCTTCCAGGCGGCGATCGTCGTCGCCCGCCGACCGGCCTCCAGCGCCGCCTCGGTGCCCTTCCAGGCGGAATCGGCGGCGAAAGCCTGGTACTCCTTCGTCATCTTGTCGGCTTCGGCGAGGTCCTCCCTGCCGCCCTGGAACGTCTGGAGGAGCTGCTTCCACGCCTCCCGGTCGGCCTCGTCGAGCGCCGCGAGCTGCTTCGCGGCCTTCAAGCCCCGGAGCCGGATCTGGAGCGCCTCCTTGCGGCGGGTCGCATCCTTCGCCCAGGCCGTGCCGGGCCACCGCTCCACGATCGCGTCGTACATCTTCAGGACATCGTCGAAGGCCTCGAGACGGCGGTCGTCCAGCTTGCCTTCCTCGAGGACCGCGAGATCGCGTTTGACCTCCGCCGCGCTGGCCTCCGAATCCCCCGCCGGGGGTCCCGTTTCCGGCGCGGTCGGCGGACTCTTCTTCAGCATCGCCATGGCGCCGACGACGCCCCCCACCACGACGACGACCAGGAGGGCCACGGCGGCGGCCAGGAGCCTGCGGCTGACGGGGGCCGACTCGCGGGGCGGCGCCGTCTCCCCGCGCGCGTCCCGAAGCCACCCCTCGAGGTCGGCGATCACCGCGGTCATCGACTCCGTGCGCTGCTCGGGGAGTCGCGCCATCATTTTCGCGCAGATCGCGCCCAGCGCCGGAGAAACGTCGGACACGGCCGTGTTCAGGGGAACCGCCTCCTCGCGCGCCTTGCGGTTCACGAGCTCCCGGACGCTGGCCGCCTGGAACGGGGTGAACCCGGCGATCATGCGATACATCGTCGAACCCAGGGAGTAGATGTCGCTCCGGTAGTCCGCGGGCCGGCCGAGAACTTGTTCGGGCGCGATGTAGTGAGGCGTTCCGATGACCGTGTTCTCGTCGTCCGCGGAGAGCTTCTCGCCGAGCCGCTGGGCGAGGCCGAGGTCGCCGATCTTGATCGCGTTCGCCTCGCCGAGCATGAAGTTGTCGGGCTTCACATCGCGGTGGATGATCTCCTTGCGGTGGGCGTATTCGAGCCCGCGCGCGGCGTCGAGGATCATCCGGACCGTATCCTCGATGGGGACCTTGCGCTGGCGGTTGAGGAGGTCCTGGACGCTCCCGCCGGGGACGAACTCCATCGAGAAGTAGTACTGGTCGTCCGATTTCTTGACGTCGTAGACCTGGACGATGTTCGGGTGGTTGAGCTTCGCGGCGGCGCGGGCTTCGTGCACGAAGAGGTCGACGAAGTCCTTGTTCTTGAGATGCTCCTCGGAAATGATCTTGAGGGCCACGATCCGCTGAAGGTCGACCTGCTCCGCCTTGTAGACCGTCCCCATGCCTCCGCGGCCGACGCGTTCGAGGAGCTTGTACCCTCCCAGGCGCTTGCCGATGAGGGGATCTTCGCCGGCGTCGTCGACGAGGAACGAGTACGTCGTCTCCCCGACTCGGACCAGGTCCCCCGCGTCGAGGCGCGATTCGCGGGCGGGGTGGCCGTTGACGAGGGTCCCGTTGAGGCTCTCGAGATCGACGAGCCAGAGGCCGTCGGCGCGGGGTTCGATCTTGAAATGCATCCGCGAGGCCATGGTGTCCTTGATCTGGACATTCGCGGAAGTGTCCCGCCCGAAGACGATCGTGGTCTTGGCGGGCAGCGGGATCGACCGGCCCTTCTCGTGGCCTTTTTCGACGATCAGGCGGGGCATGGAAAACCCACTATAACCTGTTTGACGACGCGAAGAGCGCCGTGCCCACGCGAATGTGGGTCGCGCCCTCCTCGACGGCCACCTCGAAATCCCCGGTCATCCCCATCGACAGCCCGGCGACGCCGCAGGCGGCCGCCAGCTCCCGGAGCTTCCGGAAATGGGGACGCGCCGACTCCGGCGGCCCTTCCGGAGCCATTGTCATCAGTCCGAGCACCTTGAGATGCGGGCTATCCAGCTTGATCCTGGCGACGGCGCCCTCGGCCTCGTCGGGTGGAAAGCCCCCCTTGGTGGCTTCGCCGCTGACGTTGACTTGAACAAAGACCGGAAGCGTCGAGTTGCGCGCGGCGCAGCGCTTTTCCAGGTCCTCCGCGAGGGCGAACCGGTCGACGGAGTGGACGAACTGGAAGGCTTCGACGACCCGCTTCGCCTTGTTGGTCTGAAGATGTCCGATGAAGTGCCACCGGACGTCCGGGGCGGTTCGTGCGGCGCGCGCGGAGCCCTCGACCGCGCGGCTTTCGCCCAGGTCGCGCACCCCGAGCTCCAGGATCGCCTCCACCTCACCCGGGTCCGCGCTCTTGGTCACCGCGACCAGCGTTATCTCGCTGGATTTGCGCCCGGAGCGGCGGCAGGCGGCTTCGATCCGGTCGCGTACGTGTTGCAGGTTTTCCCGGACGCGGAGGGCGACGGGAGGTGAGGGCATTACTTGAAGAGATCGGCCGGTTCGACGAAGGAACGGCGGATGAGGGCGTCCCGAAGGATCTTCTGGTTGTACCGGCGCTTGCCCGACTCCAGCTGTTTCCGGATGAAGGGCTGCGCCTCTTCGAAGGTCTTGGCCTTCTCGTTGACCTTCCGCAGGATGTTGAAAAGGTTCACCGTGTTCCCGTCGATGACCAGGTCGCTCGTTTCGCCCTCCTTGAGGGTCTCGAACAGGAACTGGGTCGTCTCCTTCGAGAAGGGCGAATCGTCCGGCGTGAGGTTCTCGTAGACCGGAGACGATTTCCCGTCCTTGCGCGGCATGAGGTTGATGTCCATGTAATAGACGGCCAGGTAGAAGAGCGGCGCGCCCTCCTTGTGTTTTCTGCGGATGGATTGAGCTAGGCGGACCTTCTCCTCCCGCTCCTCGGGCGTCTGGAACTGGAATGCCAGGCGGACGAGGTCCATCTGCCGGATCGCCTTGAATTGGTCCGCGTTCTTGGCGTAGTACTCGCGCATCTCCTCGGGCGAGACGAACTCGATGAGGAGCATCACCTTCGAGTTCGGGTTGCGAAGCGGCTCCGTCACGAGCCGGGAAAAGAGCAGACCGATCGTGCGGTCCTTCCGGATGATGTCCCGGTACTCCGAGATGCTCATGTTCTCGATGGAGTTGATGTAGTGCTGGAGCTGGTCGGAGGACCAGCCGTTCCGCTTCCTTTCGGTCTCGAGGATCCCGTCCACCTCCGCTTCCGGAACCGTGATGCCGTACTTCTTGGCCTCCTGGAGGAAGAGCATCCTTTCCGCCAGGGTGCGCAGTTGATTGCGTCTGAGGTCGGGGGTGCGTTGCTCGGAAGGGATGGTCCGGAGCGTCAGCTCGACCTCGTCCCAGGTGATGATTTCGTCGTTGATGCGGGCCGCGATTCCGGAGGGCCGGGGGCCGGCCGGGGGAACCACCCGGGCCGACTCCTGAGGAGGAGCGGCGGCCATCAGGGCCAGGATCGGGAGAATCAGCGACTTCATGTCGGAGCATCCAGTTTAGAGGTCACCGCCCGCCGGGTCAACCGCCACCGCGCCTCAGGGGTGTGTCAGTTTCGAGTTTCCAGACCCCAGATCCCCGTTTTCGGAAGTTTCCTGTTTCAAGCTCCATAGCCGGGATTCACGCGGTTTACCCGGAAGTGAGCATTTCGGCTCCGGCTTGAAGCTTGGAACTTCGGGAGACCGGGGTCTGGGATCAGGGATCTGGAAACTGAGCCAACACCCTCGAATCCGAATAGCCCCGATTGCCGATACTTCTGTAGATGATCGAAGCCATCGACGAGTTTCTCACCAGCCTCCAGGTGGAGCGCGGTTGCAGCCCCCACACCCGGGTGGCCTATGCCCGCGACCTGGACCGGTTTCGGAGGTGGGCGCTCGAGCGCGGCATCCAATCCGCGGACCGGTTGACCGGGCCGATCCTCGAGGAATTTCCGCTCAAACTCGAGGACGCGGGCCTGTCTCCGGTTTCGGTCGCCCGCGCCGTGGCGGCGGTGAGGTCTTTCCTGCGGTTCATGGCTCGGGAGGGGCGGGCGCGCGCCGATCTCCCTCGGGCCCTTCCCATGCCCTCGCGCCGGCGCTCCCTGCCGGAGGTGCTCAGCCGTCCCGAGGCGGCCCGGCTCTGCGACGTCGGCGCCATCGGTGGGATCGCGCCGCTCCGCGACCGCGCGATCCTCGAGCTCTTCTATGCGTGCGGCGTCCGGGCCTCCGAGCTGGCCGGCCTGCGCCTGCAGGACCTCCACCTGGACGCGTCCTACCTGCGCTGTTTCGGCAAGGGGTCAAGGGAGCGCGTCGTACCCATGGGGCGGTCGGCGGTGACGGCCTTGCGCGCGTGGATCGAGAAGGAGCGTCCCGGATTCGCGCGTGACTCGGAAATGCTCTTTGTTGGCCGACGTGGGACGGGTCTGAACCGCGCGACTCTATGGAAAATCGTGAGGAAGGCCGCGGCGCGGGCGGGCCTGACCCGGCGGGTATATCCCCACGCCCTCCGCCATTCGTTCGCGACCCACCTCGTCGAAGGGGGCGCGGATTTGCGGTACGTCCAGGAGATGCTGGGACACGCGAGCGTGGCCACGACACAGATTTACACCCACGTCGACAGGTCGCGCCTCAAGTCGATCCACGCCCGCTTTCACCCGCGGGGTTGAAGAGCGGTCACGCCTTCGGGGACTTCCTGACAATCACCTCATTCAGGCTTCCGGTGCGGTACCCCTGCAGATCGAGCGTCACGTACGCGTAGCCCAGGCTCCGGAGCTCGCGGGCCACGTGGTCCCGGATCTCCGGTTCCATGAGGCGTCGGACGCCGGCCTCGTCCGTTTCAATGCGGGCGATGCTCTCATGGTGACGAACGCGAATCTGGCGAAGGCCGACCCGGCGCAGGACCTCCTCGGCGCGCTCGATGGTCGCGAGCTTCTCCGCGGTCACTTCCTGGCCGTACGGCACCCGCGACGAAAGACAGGCGGCGGCCGGCTTGTCCCACGTCGGCAGGCCGAGCTCGCGCGACAGGTGGCGGATTTCCAGCTTGGTCAGGCCCGCTTCGGCGAGCGGTGCCCGGATCCGGAGCTCGTGCGCGGCCCGGGAGCCGGGGCGATGGTCCGCCGCGTCGTCCGCGATCTCGCCGTAGGCCACCCAGGCGAGGCCCTCCCGTTCCGCGAGTGGAACCAGCTTCTCGAAGAGCTCGGACTTGCAGAAGTAGCACCGCTCGGGGGAATTCTCGCGATAGCCGTCGCGGTCGAGTTCGCGGGTCTCGATGAGAAGGTGACGGACGCCCATGTCGCGCGCGAACCCTTCCGCGTCATCGCGCTCCGAGGCGGCGAACGAGGGGCTGAGCGCGGTGACGGCGACAGCCCTCGAGCCGAGGACGTCCCGCGCGATCCGGAGAAGGAAGGTGCTGTCGACTCCCCCGGAATAGGCGACGAGGGCGCTCTCCATCTCGGCCAGGATGGCGCGGAGCCGCTGGAGCTTCTCGGCGGAGGTCATTCGGTCCCCGCGTCCAGGGGCGGCTTCCGGCGCCGGGCGATTCCGACCGCCGCCGACGCGCCCATCAGGGCGGCCTCGAAAACGAAAAACGCGACGACCGGCCAGGTTTCGCCCGACCCGAACCCGTAGGTGTGGAGTCCCTTGCCGAAGATGAAATTCACCCCGTAGTAGCAGAGGATGACGAGCATGAATCCGCCGAGCGCGCACAAGGCGGTTCCGAGGCCGCGCACGTAGCCCGTGAAGCGGCCGTGGAGCGTCACGAGGTAGGCGATCAGCGTGATGAGCGCCCACGTCTCCTTCATGTCCCAGCCCCAGGGCCGGCCCCACGCCTCCCCCGCCCACACCGCGCCGAGAAGAATCCCGGTGAGCAGGAACAGGACCGTCACCTGAAGCGCCCGGTACATCACCACGTCGAGCGCCTCGAGTGTCGCCTCCTTGTCGGGGGACTCCCGCTTGAGGAGGTGCATGAACAGGTAGAGGTGGCCGAGGACGCAGATGATCGCGGCCCCGGCGTAGCCCGTCATGATGATGGGAACGTGAATGGTCATCCAGAACGTCTGGAGCGACGGCTGGAGGTTGGAGATCGCCGACTGCTCCGCGAATATCGGGACGGTCTGCGCGAGCAGGATCATGAGGCACGAGACCGTCGATCCCGCCAGGCCGAAAACCCGCCGCCGAAGGATGAGTTCCGCGATCAGGGAGATGATCCCCGCGCCGAACGCGACCATGATCATGGACTCGTAGTGATTGGAGAGCGGATACCGCCCCGCGATGGTCCACCGGAGGGCGTAGCCGTAGGCGACGATCCCGATGGCGGCCGCCTGGGCCGCCACCCCGAAGGCCCAGACCTTGCCCGATCCGATTACGTAGGCGCCGATGTAGATGAGCAAGGCGAGCGCGAACACGCCGGCCGCCAGCGAGAAGGGCTGCAGCTTCTGATAGAAGAGCTCGCGGTCGATTTCCTCGTCGGTGGGATACTCCCCCGGGTTCACCGTCTTGAGCGCCGCGGCCATTTCGGCGACCGACTGGTTCGCCTCCGCGATCTCCCCTTTCGCGAGCGCCGACTTGAGCTTCGCGAATTCCGCGACGACTTTGCGGAGCGCCTGCTCCCGGGTCTTCGTCGAATCCTCCTTCAGAAAACCGTCGAGCGCGACTTTCACCGCGCGAAACCGCGGGTCCGTCGGTTGAGTCTCGGAGAAATAGACCTGAACATCGCCCGTAGTCATCCACCCGCCCGTGGGGCCGAAGGGCACGGGCACGATGGCGAGCAACCGCTCCTCGAAAACCGCCTGGACGTGTTCCTGCTTCCGGATGAGCGAAAGGAGCGCCCTCTGCGCCGAGGTGGCATTGTCGAAGTCGATCCGCCGGCCCTCGGACTGCAGCTCCTCCCTGCAACCGTCGAAGTCCCGAAGGCTGAAATAGAGCCGGTTCTCGTCCAGCCGGTACTTCCGCTTCAGCTCCGGGTGGTCCACGCGAATGAAATTGAGCGCCCGGAATTTTTCGGGTTCCGCGACGAGCCTCAAGAAAGACTCTACCGGCTCCGCGTCCCCGAAAACGACCACGAACTGGTTTGTCTCAGGGTCACGATAACCGGAGAACCGCTCCTTGCCGGTGATGGAGCGCAGGACCTCCCGCGCGCAGGTGTCGAGCGGCTTGACGCGGCCGTTGTGGAGGATCGCGATGCGGCTCGCCGCCGCGCTGTCGAACGGGGTCCCCGCCGCGCCCGCGGCCAGCGCCAGGGCCATCGCCGCGAGAATCGCCTTCATCCGTGCGTCACCTTACCGCTTTCGCCGCGCGGCCGCTACCGCGGCACCTTCTCGAGGGGCTCCACGGCGAAGCCGCCCTTCCGGTCGTCCGAAATGCGCGCCATCGACACGTTGGGATCGTGCTCGAAGACGCTCACCCACCGCTCGCGCATCGCCTCCGCCACGAGCTGCTGTTTCAGCGAGGCCACCTCATGGGGATAGAGGTCGTAGCCCATCACCCACGCGGGTTTGATGTGGGCCGAGGTGGGCAGGAGGTCCGCCCAGTAGATCGCCTTCTCTCCGCGGCTTTCCATGCGGACGACCTGGTGGTGCTTCACGTGGCCGCCCGTGAGGACGCACCGTACCCCCGGGACAATTTCATAGTCGCCCTTGATGAGCTTCGCGCGGCCGGCCTTCTGGAGCGGCAGAAAATCGTCGGGGATGTAGCTGCCCTTGGTCCGGGGGTTGGATTCCTGGGCCTCGCGCCACATCCCCTCTTGGATGAGGTAAGTCGCGTTCGGATAGGTCGGCACGAGTTCCCCGTTCCGCAGGACCGTGGCGCCGCCCGCGTGATCGAAGTGGAGGTGGGAGAGCACGACGAAATTCACGTCCTCGGGTTTCACGCCGATTTTGGCGAGACTCTCCGGAGTCGTGGGGGGATGGACGACGGCGTACATCTCCATGAACTTCGCGTCGTGCTTGGTGCCGATGCCGGTGTCGACCAGGATGTTGTTCCCGTGGGCCCGGATCAGGAGGTTCGTCAGCGAAAGCGTGATCCGGTTCTTCTCGTCGGGGGGCGCGAGCTTCTCCCACGCGACCTTGGGGACGATCCCGAACATCGCCCCGCCGTCGAGGCGGAAAAACCCGTCGGTCACGGCGTTCAGCTCGAATTCGCCGAGGCGGATCATGCGGTCACCTTCATCATGAGGAGGATCACGAGGGCGGCCGTGTTCAGGCACCATCCGGCCGACAGGATCTCGCCCGTCTGAAGGGCGCGCACGGGCCGATTCGCCACCCAGGCCCGGGCGATCAGGACCACGATCAATGCCAGCACCAGGTCCGCGCCCGCGATGCCCAGCCCGAGCCAGAGCGCGTCCACCCGGGGGAGGACGAGCGGGCCGAGCATTCCGCCGATGGTGCCGAGCGTGGTGAGCGCGAAGAGGACCAGGGCCGCCGACGACGCCAGCGGCGCGTCGGTGCCCAGGTGTCCAGCCTTGAGAAGCCGCTGGAGGAACGGCTTCAGAAAGAACATGAAGATAGCGCCCGAGATCGCCATCACCCAGCCGAGATAGATGATCTTTTTTCCGGGGTCCTTGGAAATCTGAAAGATGCTCACCCGGGGATCGTTCGGATTCCAGCTCGCCTGGTAGATGACGAACCCTTTGTATTTCATCGGGGTGTTGACCTCGATGGTGGCCTTCGTGACCTCACCCGTCTCGTGGTCCTGCAGCGTCACGTCGCTTTCGAATTTCTTCGGGCTCTGCGTTCCCTTGTTGAACTCGACCCGGAAATCCTCGAGCGTCAGCGTGAAGGGAAGGTCGCGGTATCGCTTCCCTTGAAAGACGACGAGGATCCGCCGGTCCCCCACCGCGAACCTGGCGCCGTCGCTGAAGAACTTAACCCACTGGGTGTCGCGGTGGTTCTCCGATTCCACCGTCAGCCGGAGCGCGGGATTGCGGGGCGTGCTCTTGCGCACCTCCGTCGGGACTGCGATCTCCTCGGCCTTGTCCATCCACTGGATGAGTTCGATTTCCATGGGAAGCGCCATGAAGGGATACTTGAGCTTCCGGCCATTCTCGAGCGGACCCGCCTCCCTTTGACCCTTCGAGTTCAGGAAAAGATAGCGCAGCACCGAACCGGTGCGGCAGAGGTAGACGGCGCCGGCGACACCGGGCCCATGGATGGCGTCGACCTTGTACCGCGGACGAAGGCGCGCCTTGAAGTCCGGGGGCGCGGCCGCGCCGGGGGAAGAGATCCGACGAGGCGACGCCTCGGTGTTGAAGGCCTGGGCCTCCCAAGTCTCGGCCGGCCTGCCCGATCGTGACACCTCGAATCGGACCCAGAAATCAGGGATGTGATCGCCGGGCAATCCCCATGAAAGGACGGTGACCTGCGCCCCGCCGACGCGAACGGGGGTCTCTTTTTCCCTGGCGAGATCTATTTCGCGCGTCTCGCCGTCGATGGTGATCACCAGGGTCCCTTCCTCCCCGGAGGGCTCGCTCAAGTTCGCGAACGCGGTGTCGGTCAGATCCATCGCGAGGAACGCGAGGGGTCCGTAGGTCGCGGGTTCGTGCAGCTTGAGTACGGTTCGTTTTGGATCCTGGCCGGGTTGGTGAAGGGCGATCTCGGCGACGGTCTCGATTCCGTTCGGGGTGAGCCGATAGGTCGGATCCAGGACCACGTTCGGGAGGAACTCCTCGACATGCAGGTAGACCGGCGCGTTCGGGAGTTTGAAGGTCCGGCGTTCGGTCGAGGAACCGTAGGGGTTGTAGGAGATCGGAAAGGACGCGCGTTCACGGTCGGAGGTGGATACGAGGATCTCGTTCTGGTTTTCGATCGTGAAGTACTCGTACGAACTTCCCTCGACCGCCTGGAGGTCGCCGTAGATCTTCGAATTGAACGTCACGACGACGCCGATCATGAGCGTGAG
>DASXTT010000050.1:0-10447 GCA_036505255.1 Planctomycetota bacterium
ATCGGCCGCGGGGTCATAGGCGAGGAAATCCTTCGTGCCGCCGCCGCGCAATAAGTAGATGAGCCCGCCGAGCGAAGCGGACGAGGCGCCCGGGCCCGGGGCCGCGGGAGGAGGAGTCTTCGGAGTCCACGTCTGAGCGGCGGCGGGCAGGGCCAGGGCGTGCAGGAGCAAGACTCCGGTGAGGAGCTTCATCGGCCACCTCCACCCCGTTGTGCCCGGGGAAGGACCGGCGCCGCACCGATTCTGGCTTTGAGACAGAAATCAGACTTCAGACTTCAGACTTCGGACATCAGGCCCAAGTCTACAACTGAAATCTGCTGAAAACTACAAACTGAACACTCTGCTGAAGTCCGATGTCCGATGTCTGATGTCTCACTCAATGACATTGTAGTAGCAGTCGCGCCGCTTCGGAACGTACCCGAAGTCGCGGATGACGCGGGCGATGGCGGGCTCGGGCATCCGGAAGGTGGCGCCCGCCTGGCTCACGACGTTCTCCTCCATCATCGTCGAGCCCATGTCGTTCGCCCCGTACTTGAGCGCCATCTGGCCGATCTTCTCGCCCTGCGTCACCCAGCTCGACTGCAGGTTGGGGATGTTGTCGAGGTACATGCGCGCCACGGCGAGCGTCTTGAGGTACTCGTGGCCTCCCGTCGGGGGAAGGTGGGCGAGCTCCGTGTTCCGCCCCTGGAGGCTCCAGCAGATGAAGGCCGTGAAGGCGCCGCCGTTGCCCCGCGCGAGGGACTCGTCCTGCACCTCGCGGAGGCGCCGCAGGTGCTCCACCCGGTCCGCGTACGTCTCGACATGCCCGTACATCATCGTGCTCGTCGTCTTCATCCCCTGCGCGTGGGCTTCGCGCATCACCTCCAGCCAGCCGTCCGTCATGAGCTTGAGCGGGCTGATTTCCCGCCGGACGCGGTCGACGAGGATCTCCGCGCCGCCGCCGGGGATCGTGTCGAGTCCCGAGGCCCGCAGCCGGCGGATGGTCTCGGCGAGCGTCAGCTTCGAGAGCTGCGCGACGTGGGTGATCTCGCTCGGCGAGAACCCGTGGACGTGGATGTCGAACGTCTTCATGAAGCGGAGCATCTCCTCGTACCACTCGATCTTGTAGTACGGGTGGTGCCCGCCCTGGAGCAGGATCTGGACTCCTCCGGCCGCCTTGGTTTCCCGGATCTTCTGTCCCAGCTGCTCATGGGTCAGGGTGTACTCCTCGGGGTGGCCCGGCGGCCGATAGAAGGCGCAGAACTTGCAGTAGGTGATGCAGGTGTTGGTGTAGTTCACGTTCCGGTCGACGATGTAGGTCACGACCGGCTCGGGATGGAGCCGCCACCGGACCGCGTCGGCCCCCTCGCCGAGGTCGAGGAGGTTGGCCCGCTCGAATAGGAGCAGGGCGTCCTCGTCGGTCAGCCGCTCGCCCGCCCGAGCTTTCTCGACGACCTCGCGGACCGGGGTGGAGGTCAACATGAGTGTGCCACCTTAGCGCCGGGGCGCGGGGGAGTCCAGAAGTCCCAGGTCGCGCGCGTGGCGTTCGAAGAGCCGCAGGCCGGTCCGTTCCCAGGGTCCCAGGTCGTAGGTGATGCGCTTCGTGAGATACCGCGCGCACTCTGCGCGGGTGAGCCCCGCCCCGGCGTGTTCGGCGTCGACGATCTCCCTCAGCCTGCGGCGGCCCTCGCGCGCCGCGGCCTTCAGGCATCCCTCGAGCGCGGCGTTCCGGCGGGGGAGGGCCCACAGCGCGAAGACGAAGGGGACGCCCGTCATGTCCCGCCACGCCGCTCCGAGGTCGAGCGCCGGGAGGCCCCAGTCGCGGAAGGAGGCGTCGCCGATCGTGACGGCGGCGTCCACCTTCGGATCCCGGCGGAAATCGCGGCGTCCGTCGGGATCGTGGCTCACGTACCGGGGACGGAGGCCGTAGCGCCGCTCGAGGAGAATCCGGGCGAGCGCGTTCGTCGTCCGGGAATTCCGGTCGAGCGCCACGGTCCGCACGCGTCGGAGCGGCTTTTTGAGATGGAGGAGGACGCTTCCGGTGCGGCCGGGGGAGGCGATGGCGATCCCCGGCACGTGGGCGAGGCCGAGCCGGATCGCCTCGATCGAGGGAAGGAGGGCCGCGTGGAGGCGGCCGCGCTCCATCAACGGCACGAGGGCGGCCGGAGGGCGGAGGATAAGCCGAACGGCGGGATCGCGGTCGAGTCCCCAGAGAAGGGGCTTCGCGTTCAGGTAGGGGACGGAGCCGATTCGCCAGAGCGAGGTCATCGAGCGGGGTCCAGGAACATCGCCACGCCGAAGCGGGAACCGCGAAGGCGGGTCACGGCGCGGGACGGGTTGCGCCGAGCCGGCGGAGAATCTCGGCGGCCGTGATCGTGCCCACGAGCTTCGTCCCGCGGAGGATATAGGCCGAGGTCCGGCCCGCCTGCGCGAGGGCCGCCGCCATCTGCAGCGGGGCGTCGTCCTCCTGGACCGTGCGGAACCCGTTCGTCGCGACGAGTCCCGGGACCGTGTGGACCGGGGAGTCCGCGTGCTGGCGGAGCGCCTTCTCGAGCGAGGGGCCGGGCGAGAGCACGCCGGGGGCGGAGAGGGCCAGGAGGTGGTCGCGCAGCGCGAGCTGGAGGATCGCGGCCGAGGTCAGCTCGCCCACGAGGTTGCCCTCGGCGTCGAGGACCGGCAGCGACTCGCCGCGCGCGGCGGAGAGCGTCTCCAGGGCCTTGGCCACCGTCGTCTGGGGCGTCAGGGCCGTCGGGAACCCGGGTCCCTGGGGAACGACCGTCTCGCGTCCGCGGACGGAGAGGGCGTCGATGGCGGCGATCAGCTCCTCGCCGGACTTCGCCTCGAGCACGCGCTTCAGGTTCCCCTCGGCGGTGAAGAAGTTGAGGAAGGCGGCGAGCGTGTGGAGGTACAGGTTCGAGTGCTTCTTGGGGATGGCGAAGAGGATGACGATGTGGACCTTGTGGCCGTCGGGGGCGCGGAAGTCGAGGCCGGCCGGCGAGGTCCCCAGGACGATGGAAAAGTCCTTCACCTTCTCCGTTCGGGCGTGGGGGAAGGCGATCCCCTTGCCCATGGAGAAGGGTCCGAGCTTCTCCCGCTCCGCGAGGGCGGCGAGAAGCTCCGCCTCGGTCAGCGACGGCTCGGCCGCCGCGAGGATCCGCGCCACCTCCGCCAGGGCCTCCTCCTTGGTCTGGGCCGAGAGCCCGCACCGGACGAGCTTCGGGTTGAGGAGGGAGGAGAGTCTCATGGGAGCGCGATTCTAGCCCGGCCCGGGGGCCCCCGCAAGGTCACGCGAGAATGTTCCTGATCCGGAAGAGGACGTATCCGACGGCGGCGCAGAATCCCGCCGACGCCGCCGGCACGAAGAGCCAGGTCATCCGAACGTCGATGATCGCGCGCCACCGGGTCGCCGAGCCCTCGGCGTAGGACCGCAGGGTCTCGAACGCGTACGAGGGGTACCAGCTGAAGACGTACCGCGCCTGATCCTCCCGCACGAATCCGAGCCCGAGATCCATCCCGATGAAGAGCGTCAGGGCCATCGCCACGGCGAGCCCCGAGGATTCGACGAAGGTCGAGACGGCGATTCCGAGGAAGACGGCGGCCACCACCCCGGCGGCGCTCAGGCGGACCGCCTTGGCCGCGTGGGCGGAGATCTCCCCGGCGCTCGTCGTGCTGACGTACTGCTCGCTGTCCCATACCGGGCCGAGCTCTCCCCGCAGGCAGCCAAAACCGAAGCTGAGGGCGAGCACCGCCGCGAAGAGAAGCCCCGCGAGCATCAGGCCGGTCAGGCATTTCGCCAGGAATACTTCAGTCCTCGTCACGGGCCGCGTCAGGAGAAGCTTGATGGTCCCCTTGTCGAACTCCCCGGCGAAGAAGAGGCTCCCGAAGATCACGAGCAGGAACGAGGCCATCTTGAGCCCGGACTTCGCCCCCCAGGCGAAGATGAGGAGCGCGTGGGGGTTTCGCCAGACGGTCGGTTTCGTCCCGAAGAACGCCGTCTGCCCCCACGCCCCGAAGAGCGTCGCGGCGGCGAGCAGTCCGAGCGCCACGAGGAAGAAGGGGTGGTGGACGAGCTTGAGCAGCTCGGCCCGGGTCAGACGGACGACGCGTCCCGCCATGGCTCACTTGGAAAGGAAGTAGTCTTCCAGGGTCGTCCTCTCGGGGACGAAGCCCGATACTTTCACTCCCGCCTTCACGAGTTCCGCGTTCAGGTCGGCCCGCTTGTCCGGGGCGACCCGCGCCGTGACCGCGCCGTTGCCGTCGGACGCGGCCCCCTGCACGTACGGCAGGGCGCGCGCCACGGCGAGCGCACGGTCGGGTGTGTCCGAGATGATCCGCACCGCGGTGCCCGACTTCGCGAGAATCGCCTCGATCGTTTCCTGCTCGACGAGCCGGCCCGCTTTCAGGATCCCTACCCGGGTGCAGGTGACCTCCACCTCGTGGAGGAGGTGACTCGAGATGAGAATGGTCACTCCATGCCGCTGGTTCAGTTCGCGAAGCACGCTCCGGATGTCGGAAATCCCCTGCGGGTCGAGGCCGTTGGTCGGTTCGTCCAGGATGACGAACCGGGGCCGGGGCAGGAGCGCCATGGCGATTCCGAGCCGCTGCCGCATGCCTTGGGAGTAGGTCCGCACGGCGCTGTTCCGACGAGGGCCGAGCCCCACGAGCTCGAGGACCTCGTCGATCCGCGCCGGTTCGATTCCGGGCGTGAGGATCCGGAGGATTTCGAGGTTCTTCCGGGCCGAGAGATGCGGGTAGTAGGCGGGGAGCTCCACGAGGGCGCCGATCCGGCTCATGATGGAGATGAAGCCGGAGCGGAGATCCTCACCGAATACCCGGATCCGGCCCGCGGTCGGCCGGATGAGGCGCAGGCACATCCGGATCGTGGTGGTCTTGCCGGCGCCGTTGAGGCCGAGGAATCCGTAGATGTCCCCCTCCTCGACCCGGAGATTCAGGTCCTCGACGGCCCGGATGCGGCCGAAATGGCGGGTGAGGCCCTCGGTCTCGAGCACCGCGACCATGGGGGGAGTGTAGCAGAAGAGGCCGCGGAGCCGTTCATTTCTGGAAGAGGGGGAGGCGCTCGCAGGGCATCTGGAGGACGATGAGCGCCATCGCGGTCGCGTAGGTGCGGCCGACGTCGTCGGTCCACCCGCCGTCCGGATTCCGATTCGCCAGGATTTCGTCGCGCACCCGGAGGTAGTACTCCCGGAAATCGCCCTGGCGCTTCAGCTCGGACAGGTACTTGGCCTGGGAGGCATAGTAATGGCCGTAGAAATAGTGGTACTTCCCCGGCCGCATGCCGCGCGGGGACCGGTCGAGGTAGGCGAGACCGGAGCGCACCTCGCGGGAGTCGTACTCGCCCGCGCTGTACAGGGCCACGACCCCGGCCGCGGAGAGCGGGTACGAGATGCGCGTGTCGTTGAACGTGTAGTCCGTGGCGGCCTGGTACGAGAACCCGAAGTCCCGGGCGCACCGGCGGACGTACGAGGTCGCGCGCTCGATCGTCTCGAGGGGGACGGCGATCCCGGTGTTGCGCGCCGCCCGGAGCGCCTGGAGCGTGGAGACCGTCACGGAGAGATCCGCGTCCACGGGAATGGGCTGGTATCGCCAGCCGCCCTCGCGGTTCTGCGCGTTGACGATCAGGTCGACCGCGCGCTTGAGCTTGAGCCGGAGGTCCGATCGTGGCGTCGTCCCGTGGACCTCCGCGAGGAACATCGTGGCGAAGGCGTGGCTGTACATCCGCGACCCGTTCGAGGTGATGTACCCGTCCTCCTCCCGCACGTTGGAGAGAATGAAGTCGAGCGCCTTGGCGACCACGCGTCCGTATTTTCCGCGGTCCGGCAGGTACCCGGATCCGAGATAGGCCATGCCGCACAGCGCCGTCACCCCGACGTCCTGGCCGTCCTCTCCGTGGTAGTCCTCGAAGAGCTTGTACCCGATCTTGCAGGTCCACGATCCGTTGTCGTTCTGGCGGGTGGCGAGCCAGGCCAGACCTCCCTCGCACGCCGCGCGGACGTCGCGGGTGAACAGGTCGCCCGCCACGCCATGGGCGTGATCCTGTCCCGGCGCCTTGGGCGGAGCCGACAGGAGGGCCGCGGCCGCCACGGCCGCCGCGAACAGGGACTTCAGGGTCATCGATACACCTCGACCCGGTTATCTACGAGCAGGATCAGCGCGTCGTTGGCGAGGGCGATGGAGGGGGGCCGCTCCAGCGGCGCTTCGCTTCCGATATTCTGCACCTTCCGGCCCGAAGGATCAAGGAGGTCCACGGACGCCGTGAATTTTCCGTCCGGGGTCGCCGCGAGATGGAGCACCGCGGCGTGGCCCTCGGCGAGCAGCGGCACCGACTGAATCGCGTCCCGGCCCGTCGGCAGGCTCCAGAGCGTCTTCAACCGGGAATCCGAAAGGTCGAGGGAGCGGACACCGAAGGTCCGGTCGCCCCGGCGGACGGCCACGACGACGCGCCGGTCGTCCATGGCGACGGGGCTGGCGGGGATCCCGTCGAGATTCTCGGCGACGCCCTTCCGCTTCCCGCTCCTGGGATCGATGAGCATGGCCGCCGGGATGCCGTTCTCAGTCCCTCCCACGAATAGTCCGGCGCGGGAAGTCGTCATCACGGTGACCGACCACCGCTCCAGCGCCATCCACCACAGGCGGGAGCCCGAGGGCAGCCCGTGCGCCTGCAGGCCTCCTTCCTCCGAGTGGATCAACAGGACTCCCCCGACGACTCCGAGAACGCGGAGGCCGCCTCCCTGGGAGGCGAGGGCGACCGGAGTTTCCGGGCGCCCGGTTTCGGCGTCGAAGAGGAGGATCTGGTTCGGCGAGGAGGTGACCAGCGCCACGTGGTCGTCGGCCGCGAGGAGGGAGGAAACGGCCAGGCCCTGGAAAGCCTGGGACCACACGACGACGCCGCGCGAAGGGTCGAGGGCCGTCACGGAGGCCAGGCCCGCGGCTTTCGGGTCGGAGGTGAGATAGCAGAGCATCGCTCCCGCCCGGCAGAATCCCTTCATGGGCGCGTTCGGAGTTCGCTTCCAGTCCACGGCCCCCGTCGCCGGCTGGACGCGGGCGATGAACGAATCGGAACAGAGGACGAGCGCGTCCTCGTGAAAGAAGGCCGTGCGCACGGGCGCATCCGTGGCCATGCGCCAAGCCTCGGTTCCCGATGCGGGGTCGATCGCCTTCACCGCCCCGCCGAAGGTCAGAAAGAGCAGCGCGGCGCCGCGGGCGGGCGCCGGGCCGTCGGGCCGGAGCACCGCCGCCCCGAGCATGAACTCGCGCTCCGTGTACGCCGGGGCCTTCTTCAGCGGCGGCGAAAGGCGGATGGGAGGCGCGGACGCCTCGGCCCGCTTGTATTCCTCCCGCGCGAGGCGCGACTCGACGAACTCGCCGACGGAAACGCGTTTCCCGCCGACCGTGATTTCCCGCCGGGGCCCGCCGGCCGCCATCCGCCGGAGGACGACCGCCGCGTTGCCGAATCGGGAACGATTCTCGAGCGCCACGACGAGGGCCGCCTGGGCGTTGAGGACGCGATTCGACCCGGGAAACTCGCGAAGAAAGAGCCGGAGCGTCGAGGCCGCGTCATCCGACCGGCCCAGCCGGGTGTACGCCTCGGCCGCGTCGAGGACGGCCCGCTCCGCCGCAAGGCTGTTCGGGTGGCTTCGGAAAACTTCGAGGAGCGCCTCCGGCGCGGGATCGGCCTGGGCTTTCCGGAGCCGGCGTTCGGCCTCTGCCTCGAAAGCCTTGTAGGAATCGCGCCGTTCCACGGTCAGGATCTTCGCGATGGCGGCGCGGGCGAGGTCGAACACCCGGACGCCTCCCACGACCTCGTCGCCCAGGTCGCGGATCAACCTCTGGTATTCGGTGATGGCCGTCTCGAAGTCGCGCCTTGCGACCGCGGCGTCCGCCAGAAGCCTGGCCGCCTCGACCCCGGAGGAGGTGTCGGGTGCGGCCGCGCCGGCGCGACGGAAGGCCGCGACCGCTTCGGCCGCCTTGCCGGCCGCCAGCGCCGCGAGTCCCGCGTCGCGCGAGGCCGCGAAGAGGCGTTTCCGCGCGGCTCTCTCGAGGCGGGCGTCCGCCGGGCGCGGCGAGCCGGCCACCAGCTCGATCACCCGGCCCAGCAACTCCACCGCGCGATCGTCTTTTCCGGACTGCAGAAGCCGGAGGGCGGCGCGGTAGATCACGTCGGGTCGATCGGGATGCTTCCGCAGCTCCTCCTCGACCGCCGCGTCCGGCGCCGCCCGGCTGGAGAAGACCTCGACGGTCCGGGTTCCCGCCACGACGACCGCCCCTTCGGCCACGACCACGTTGCCGCCGTCGTTGGGGCTCCCGCGCCACGGTCCGTATTCGAACCGCGGGACGCTCCCCGCCCCGAGCGAGACGCGGTACAGGCCCTGGGTCGTGGGGAAGTAGACGCCCTCGGACGTCAGGGCCGCCCGCCCCGACGGGCGCCCGGCCGTCGGCTCGAATCGTCCCGCCAGTTTTCCCTCCTTGGCGACCTCGAGCCACTCGACCCCGTCGCCCGCGAGCACGAGAAGCGTGCCGTCGCAGCCGGCGATCGTCCGGTTGTCCCCGCGGGGACGCCACCAGCGCGCCTCGCCGGTCGCCGCGTCGAAGGCGTAGAGGAATCGCGAGTCCGTGGGCGTGTGCAGGACGAGACCGCGCACGACGACCGGGGCCGAGGGAGCCCACTCGAGCGATCGGCGCTGGAAATCGATCCGCCGGGTCGGGCTGACCGGCAGCTGCCGGTACTTGGAGAGCCAGCGAAGGCGGCCCGTCCCGCGGTCGAGCGCCGCGAAGGCGCCGTGGTTCGTCCCGTAGTAGACCGTGTCCCCCTCCACCGCGAGCGGGGAGCCGAGGGATTCCCGGGTGCTGTTCCCGAAAAGATTGATCTCGGTGCCGCCCGAGGCGACGAAGGTCGACCAGAGAACCCGGCCCGTTTCAGGCTCCAGGCAGAGGACGTGATGTTCGAACGGATCCGTGGAATGAACCTGACGCACGCCGCTCGCGTAGAGAAATCCCCCGAACGGCGTCGGGGGAGTCGAAAAGCTCAGGCCGTCCTCGAACCGCCCCGCGCCGGTGGCCCCCCCGATCCGCCACAGGACTTTTCCGGTGTACGCGTCGAGGGCGAACACGGCCCTCTTGGGGAAGGGGAACTTCACGCGGATGTAGGCCTGCTGGACTTCCTGCTGCCCAAGGGCGGTGATCAGGTTCGCGAAGACTCGGCCGTCGGCGACGCTGGTGGCGTGGACGAGGCGATCCTCGAACATCAGCTCGCCCGCGGGGACCGGAACCCGGTGGGTCCACAACGGCTCGCGGGACTCCGAGTAGAGATTCCACGCCTGGACGGCGTACTCGTTGTGGAAGTAGACGATGCCGTCGCTGACGGCCGGAACCACGGGCCGATGATCCGGGTCCGGGCGGATGCCGGAGAATCCCCCCCACGGGTCCTCGTCGAACTCGAAGCGGACCTCGTCGAGCCGCGCGGCCCAACGGCGGAAAGCCACTTCCGCCGGGTTCGCCACCCGAACCCCCGAGGCGCTTCCCTGCATCATTTCCCATGACGCGGGTCCCGACGCCAGGGGAGCCGGCTCCGAGACCGTGCGTCGAAGGGCGCGCAGGGATTCCACGAGATCCACCTCGCGGTCTCCGTGGATGATTTTCGCCCCCGGCGCCTCCTTCCCGGCCCGGGTGATGAGCGCGTCCAGCGCCTCGCGCGAGCCGGACCGCGCGTAGGCGGTCCCGAGCCGGGCGAAGGCGATCGCCCGAGGAAAGTCCGCCTCCGGGAGGGCCAGCAGCCGTTCCAGCGCGACGGCGGCCTCCTCGAACCGGCCGGCCTCCAGGTGGAGGTTGCCCAGGAGCGCGAGCGCATCGTCGGCGAAGCTGGACCCGGGATACCGGAACGCGACCTCGGCGAGGGCCTGCGGGTCGCGGGCCGCGCGCGCGGATTGAAACGCCTGGCCGGCGAGGGGGTCCGCGTGGCGCCGGTAGGCGGCCCGGCCCTCGGGCGGCCAGGAGGCGATCCTCCGGAGGCAGAATTCGAGGACGCCGATATAGTGCGGCGGCGCGGGGGGCCTGGCCTCCACGGGAACGAGCGAGCTGGGCTGCTTCTGCGCCTCGGCGTAGATCTCGAGGGCTTCGAGGTAGCGGCCCGCGGCCGCGAAAGAATCCGCGCGATCGACCAGCTGGTCGAGGGCGGGATAGATGCGGAGGAGCGCCGTATTTTTCTGCTCCTCGCCGGACTGGGCCCCGGCGCAGAGCGCGGCTCCGGCCAGGAGCAGCACCCGGATCGCGCGGAATCGGTTCGGGATGAAAGCCATATCCGATCGTCGTCCCGGGGTTCGGGGCGGGCCCGTCGACCCCGTCACAGCATTCTGAACACTTTACGCAGGACCCACTCCGAGGTGATCAGGATCGCGAACAGCAGATAGACGAGGGGCGAATCCCACAGGTCGTCGTCCCGCCGCTCCGACTG
>DASXTT010000051.1:0-24102 GCA_036505255.1 Planctomycetota bacterium
GGGCGGCGGCGATCCGCGCGCCCGCCGCGTCCGCGTTCATTCCGTCGGGGGGCGCGACGTCGATCCGGTCGACGAGACCCGGCTTCGTGAAGAGCTTCTGCGCCGCCGGAAGGCCCATCACCATGAAGTTGCCGCCGAAGACCCGGGCGGGCCCTTCGCTCTCGATAATCCCCGTCACGGTGAGCCGCGCCCTTCCGCGCGGTGTGTCCAGCACGAGAGGCGATCCCTGGGCGAGCCCGTGGCGCGCGGCGAACCGGCGGGTCACGACGATCCCGTCGGGCCGGAGGGCCGTCGCGATGAAGGCGGGGAGATCGGCGGCGGGAATCCGGAAGTCGTACAGCCGCAGGAGCCGGTCCTTCCAGAAGTCGATTCCGAACACGAGGACCGGGCCTTCCTTCAGGTCGGAAAGGGTCGTGCTGCGCTGAAGCACGGGCGCGGCGATCGCGCCCGGCAGCGCCTCGATGCGGGCCAGCGCGGCCTCGTCCACCCCGGCCCCGCTCGCGAAGGTCACCTGGAGTTTCGCCCGGCCCCCGAGCCGCTCCCCGGTCTCCTCGAAGGCGCGGACGACCGTGGAGTTCGCGACCGCCGCCGACACGAAGAGGGCCACGCCGAGCGCGACGCTCGCGGCGCCCAGGACCGTCCGGAGCGGATGACGCCGGGCGTGGCGCCACGAGAAGAGCCGGAGGAGCCGCCTCAAGGGGTCCCGTCGCTTTCCACGCGCCCGTCGCGCAGGCGGACCACCCGGTCGGCGAACCGGGCCGCGGAGGGATCATGGGTGACGACCACCACGGTCCGGCCGTCCTCCTTCGCGACGGCGTGGAGGAGCTCGAGGATGCCCCGGCCCGTCGCGCTGTCAAGGTTGCCGGTCGGCTCGTCCGCGAGGACGATCGCGGGGTCGGCGACGAGCGCCCGCGCCACCGCGACGCGCTGCATCTCGCCGCCGGAGAGCTCGTCGGGGGCGCTGCCGCGTCGGGCGCCGAGGCCGACGCGCTCGAGCAGCGACACGACCCGGCCCTCGATCTCCGCGGGACGCCTCCCCTCCAGCAGGAGCGGAAGCGCCACGTTCTCCGCGACGCTCAGCGAGGGGATGAGGTTGAAGAACTGGAAGACGAACCCGAGCCGGCGGCGGCGGAGGAGCGTGAGGGCGTCGTCGTCCCGCGAGGCGGTGGCGATCCCCTCGAGGAGCACCTCGCCCGAGGTGGGGAGGTCGAGGCCCCCCGCGAGGTGGAGGAAGGTCGATTTTCCCGAGCCGCTCGGCCCTGTAAGGCACGTGAAGCCTTCGCGGCCGATCCGGAGGGAGACCCCGTCGAGGGCGGCGATCTCCCGGGTCCCCTGCGGGTAGAGTTTCCGGACGTTGCGGAATTCGATCATGACTGGTTCCGTAGTAGCTCTCGGCGGCGGCGGGCGCAAGAAGCGGGAAGCCGGGAGCGGGAATCGGGAAGCCGGTAACTACCGGTCTTTACCCGCGTTAATGTATTCGGGACCGTATGGAGCGACGGTCCGCTTCTCGAGGTCGAACTGGTTGCACTCGATGATGTCGCGGCCGTAGACATGCAGCGAATGCGTGGGCTGGTCGCCGAGGTTCTCGACCTTGTGGATCTCCTCGTGGGGCGGGAGAACGTAGGAGACGCTCCCGGGGCCGGACCAGAAGCCGTTGGCCTCGCGCAGCTCGGCGAAGCCGGCTTTCTTCCGGTCGTCGAGCCGGACGTAGTTGGTGACCTTGAGCTCCCCGTCCATGATGCCCATGAGGCCCCAGGTCCCGTGGTCGTGGATGGGCGTCCCTTGGGCCGGGAGCCAGACGCCGCTCATGATGACGAAGCGGCGCTTGCGGTCGATGTAGACGAGGTGGCGGGCGTAGTGGGAGGCGTCGGACTCGCGCTCCTCGGGGGTGAGGAAGGACTCGCCGGCGCCGAGGAGGAGCTTCATCTTGCGGGAGATCTTGCGGATCATCTCGGCCTGGTCCCGCTCCAGGGAGGTGATCATCTCCATGTCGGTGATGAAGTCCTGGAAACAGTAGGCGGCGGTCTCCGGCATGGCCGATTTTCCTCGCAGGGGGTCTTCCGTCGATATAACCCCGGCGGCGCGGGGAGTCAACCAAAACGGTCCGGGGTCCACTTTCCACTTGACCCGGAGCCCGCCAACCATTAAAAATGAATTGTCGGCCCGCGAGGGATGACACGGATGATCACGCAGGGCGAAATCGCGCGGCGCCTGGGCCTCGACGTCTCCTCGGTTAACAAGATTTTGAACAAACGGGCCGGGCCCGTCTTCCGCAAGGAGACGATCCGGAAGGTGTTCAAGGTCGCCCGGGAGCTCGGCTACGATTTTGGCCGGCTCAAGTACACCCACCGGCGGAAATTCGAGCGCCACGAGGTCGCCCTCGGGGCCGAGATCGTCATCCTCACCAAGGACGGCGCCGTGTATGACCAGGGCGTCGCCACCATCCGCGACATCAGCCAGGGCGGCGCCCGCGTCACCGACCTGGCGACACCCCTCGGGTCCCTTCCCATCGAGCCCTTCACCGTCCAGCTCCGGCCGATGCAGAAGCCCCTCGACGAGGTCGAGCTCAGCGGCCATATCGTCCGCCTCAACACGAACGGCGCCGTGACCTTCGGCGTCGAGTTCTCGCGGCTCGAGCCCGCCGCGGCCCGAAAACTGAAACGCGTGGCCGCCCCTTAAGGTCTAATGTCGGGATGATCGCCCTCTCCCGGCGCGCCGCTTTTCTCGCGCTCGGCGTCATCTTCGCGGCCAATTTCCTCAGCTACCTCGACCGCACCCTCGTCAGCGCGCTCGAGGAGCCCCTCAAGGGCGCTTTCAACCTTTCGGCCGAGGGCCATGGGTGGCTGTGGGCCCTTTTCACCTTCGGCTACATGGTCTTCGCCATGCCCATCGGCATGCTCGCCGACCGCCGCAACCGGCCGAGGATCCTCGCCCTGTGCGTCGTGATCTGGAGCTTCGCGACGATCACTTCGGGGTGGGCGCCGTCCAGCACGGTGCTCTACGTCTCGCGCTTCTTCATCGGGGTCGGGGAGGCGGGGTGCCTCATCATCGGCCAGGCGCTCATCGCCGATTACTTCCGCAAGGAGGTCCGCGGCCGGGCGCTCTCCCTCTTCCACGCGGCCGTGCCGCTCGGGGGCACCTGCGCCTTCATCATGGCGGGCGCCCTCGGCAAGATCCTGGACTGGCGCGAACTGTTCTACATCGCGGGCGCGCCGGGATTCCTCGTCGCCGCCCTCATCCTCCTCCTCGTCGATCCCCCCCGCGGCGGAGAGGAACCCCACAAGGCCGCGCGGTCCGGCTTCAAGGCCTACGTGGAACTGCTCCGGACCCCGACGCTCCTGTTCGTCATCTTCGGCCAGGCCTTCGCGATGCTCATCCTGGTCTGCATCATCCACTTCGGGATCAAGTTCTTCACCCAGGTCCGGGGCATGGGCGCCGAGGAGGCGAAGATCTCCTTCGGGGTCATGGCCCTCGTCTCGGGCGCCCTCGGCAATATGGTGGGAGGCGCCCTCGGCGACTGGCTCGCGAAGCGCATCCGGGGAGGGTACGCCCTCCTGGCCGGAATTTCCTACTGGGCGGCGCTCCCGCTCCTGCTCTACGGCTTCCATGCCTCCGAGCGCTGGATTTCGTTCTCCGCCCTGACGGCGGGAAGCTTCTGCCTGTTCCTTTGCATGCCGGTGGTCAACGCCCAGATCGCCAGCGTGACCCATCCCGACCAGCGCGGAGCCGCGTGGGCGCTCGCCATCTTCATCCTGCACCTGTTCGGGGACACGTTCAATCCGCCGCTCTTCGGGGCGGTGAGCGACACGTACGGCCGCCTGAACGCGTTCACCTGGTTCTCGTTCTCGCTCGTCCTGGCCGGACTCTGCTGCCTCCTCGCGGCGCGCTTCGCGGGGCGCGACATCGCCAAGGTACAAGCGAGGTTGAATCCCACCCCGCCCCCGGGTCCCGTATAATCGCCGGCGGCGAGGGCAATCGTGAACGAGGACAATCTTCGCCGGCTCTACGACCGGCTCGGCATCGGCGAGGCCCCGGCGAGCCCCCCGCCTCCGCCCCTTCCCCTGAGCCCGCCGCCGCCTTTGACTCTGCCGCCGCCCGCGGAGGCGGAGCCGCCGAAGGAATCGGCCATTCCAGGCCCCGCTCCGGGCGAGGAACAAATCCCGTCGGCGCTGGAACGGCTCGTTCAGACCAAAGTCGCCGTGTCGGTCCCGCTCCTGGTCGTTTCAATCGCCGCCATCGGGCTGGCCCTCTTCATCATCGTCCGGCATTCCGACGCTCCCCCGGCGCCGCCTCCCAGGGGTCCGGTCGCCCACGCTCCAACCCCCACACCCGCGCTTCCCGGCCCTTCGATCCCCGTCCCCCACCCTCCGACAACCCCCGATCCGCCCGCGCCGCCCCCGGTCGATCCACCCACGCCCCCGCCGCCCCCTCCTCCGCCGAGCCTGACTCCCCTGGAGATCCGCATCAACCGGATCCGGCAGAACGGCGGGACCGATCAGTCCGAGTCGGCCGTGTCGCGAGGCCTCGACTGGCTCGCCCGCCACCAGGCCGACACCGGAGAATGGGAGGGCATGCTCTTCGAGCGCCTCTGCCCCAAGGGGGACTCCTGCCAGTCCAAGGCCGCTCCGGGCGATCAGGCCTACACCCCCGGCGTCACCGGCCTCGCCCTTCTCGCGTTTCTCGGAGCGGGCTATGCCCCGGCCGAGGGCCTGTACGCGAAAAACGTTTCACGGGGCCTCGCGTGGCTCGTCGAACGCCAGGACACCGACGGCGGGATTCGGGTCACCGGCGGCGAGGTCAACTTTTACAATCAGGCCGTCGCGACGCGGGCGCTCTGCGAGGCCGCGGCCGCCACCGGGGACGAGCGGTTCCGCGGAGCCGCCCAGAAGGCGCTCGATTACCTGGAAGGGACCCAGTTCCCCGACGGCGGATGGACCTACTGGCGCGATGCCGCCGTGCCCGAACGGAACGACGCCTCGATCACCGGGTGGGCCGTTCTCGCCATGCGCGCGGGCCAGGAGGCCGGCCTGCGGGTTTCTCCCGATATGAGATCGCGCGCCCGGGATTTTTTCCTCCGGCGCACCGACGCGACGACGGGCGAAGTCCTCTACGCCGAGCGCGACCCCGGGGCGGGCCGTCGCGGCCCCGGCCTGGCGGCCTTGGGCTTCGCCTGCCGGAACTGGCTGGGCGACGAGAATCCAGACGTCGCCCGGCTCGCGGTCGCCCGGATCCTCGCGGCGCTCCCGGACGGACCGAAATACCTCGCCGCCCAGGAGAAGGCCGCGCGGAAGGAGTTCACGTTCAGTCTCGAGCAGAACATGGCGGGGTGGTATTACGGCACTGAGGCGATGTTTCGCCGGGGCGGCGCGGACTGGCTGGTGTGGAACACGGCCCTGCGCGGTCTCCTCGTGGACCGGCAGATCCGCGAAACGCATCGGGCCGGGTCGTGGGACCCCGAGACCAGCTACATCGGCCGCGAAGGGGGCCGGGTATTCTCGACCGCGATCGGCGTCCTGATATTGACGATCTACGCGCGGGAGCGCTGATGTGAAAGCTCCCTCCCGGGGTGCGCTCGGGAGTTATACTTGGAATTCCAATGTGACGGGTCGCCGCCGTATCCCAATTCAGGAGCCTGAGATGAAGTACCTTGCCGCGGCCTTCGGGCTGCTGTGCGTCGCGCTCTGGAGCGCCGAGGCCGCCGCCCAGGACGGCATGCTCTCCGCCAAGGCCCGCCGCTGGCAGGCCGAGATCAGCGGCGACATCCGGGTCGACGACAACGGGGTCGGGGGGAGCGATCTCAACGTCACCTCCACCCTCGGCCTCGACGAGAAGGAGGATTTCGACGAGTTCCAGGCCACGATGGGCCTGCCCCTCCTCGGCAAGTTCAACTTCCAGTACCTCAAGGGCGACTACACGGGCTCCAAGGTCCTCTCGAGCGACATCACGTACGCCGGCACCACCTACAACGCGAACACCGAGATACACACGAATCTCGACATCAAGTCCTACACCCTGCTCTGGCAGTTGGGGGTGAGCACCCCCGGCGTCATCGGGGCGAACGTCGGGGCGGGCGGCATCGCGGGAGTGAAGTACTTCCAGATCGAGGCCGCGGTCGACGACGACTTCGGCAACCACGAGGACGTGAACATCCGCGCCCCCGTTCCGGTCGTCGGCGCCTACGCCAAGGTCGGACTGGCGGCGTTCCTCTTCGTCGAGGCCCAGGTCCACGGCCTCAAGATTCCCGGGAGCCTCGCGCAGGGCTTGTCGGGGAATTTCTACGACGCGACGATCGCGCTCGACGCGAAGTTCAGCACCTTCTACGCGGGCATCGGCTACCGCCTCTTCCACTTCGAGGTGAAGTACGAGAACGGCGAGGACGTGAACGCGAACGTGGACCTGAAGGGGATCTTCTTCGAAGTGGGGATGTCGTTCTGATCTAGCGGCCGGCGCCGAGCCAGGCCCGGATCCGAGGATCCCGCGCCGACCGTCTCAGCGTCGCCCGCTCGACGTCGGTCAGCCTCACTTCCGCACCGATCGACTCCGCGAGATCGAGCCCCGACGGCGCGTCGAGAAGGGCCAGCGCCTCCGCGAGGGCGAGGAGCGCCCCCCGATCGGGCGCCGGCTCCTCCTGCAGGCGCCGTACCCGCGCCTCGATGAGCCCCACCGCCATCCGATCCTGGAGGTACGCCAGGGCGCGCGCGACTGGCCCGCACTTCGGGGCCGGACTGTGGACGAGCCCCCACCGGAGGAACGAGGCCGCCTCCCCGTCGCGGGCTCCGGGCAGGGGCGCGGCGCGGCCGGGCTCCTCGATCCGGATCACGGTGCACGCCGCCGACCCGGGCGCGAAGAGGATGACGGGCTCTCCCGCGTCGACGGGCCGCTCCTCCGTCGTCCCCAGCGTTCCGACGTACGCCGACTCGAGGAGCGCCGTCCCCATGCGGCGCGCCTGGAGGTGGAGGATTTCCTTCTCGCCGGACTCCGTCGGCCAGGCGCCGCCGATCATCGCGTCCTCGGTGGCGTGGAAGAAGCGCTCGGCCGACCAGAGGAGCCCGCCCCGGTCGGAATTCGCGGCGCGCCCGACGCGCCACGCGGCCATCCGGAGCGAGCGGCTTTCGCTCCACCGCTCCCAGCGGATTCCCAGCCGCGGGTCGGGGTTCCACTCCGCGCGGAGCCGCACGAGATCCGCAAGGCGGGCGAGCGGCGGGGTGGGCTGGAGGCGGACGCCGAACTCCGCCTCGAGAAGCCGGTTCGCCGTCCACGCCCGGAAGCGGTCCTTGGGGGAATCGCGCAGGAGCCGGACGAGCCAGGCGGGCCGCTCGCGCGTCGCGGCGGGGAGGGCGAGCCCCTCGCGTACCCATTCTGCCGGCCCGAGGTTTCTCCACGCGCTCCAGAGGGCGCGCGCCTCGCGCTCCGACGCGAGGGGGCGGCCGAGGAGGAGGCCGAGGTACTCGAGCCAGGGGGCGGGATCGGGGGCGCGTCCGAGGAAATCGACGGCGCGCGCGACGCTCTCGCGCAGCCACTGGTCCGGGTCGAGGTCGCCCGACGCGTTCCACCAGGCGCGCGCCTCGCCGGAGACGTCCCCGGCCTCCGTCGCTTCCGCGAGGAGGGCGTCCTGGAGGCCGAGGTGGAGGAGCGCGGCGCCCGCGAGGTCGCAGACGCGGAGGGCGTCGGGGATGCCGGAGAGGGCGCGTCCCGACTCGAGGAGGCGCGCGAACTCTTCGAGGCCTCCGCGTCCGGCGGGGGCGGCGAGGTCGATCATGAGGCGGAGGAGGTCGAGGGCGCGGCGCTCGGAGACGACGTCGCGCTCGAGGGCCCGGGCGAGGAGGCGGAGGGCGGGCCGGCCGGCGCGGGCGAGGTCGCGCTCGAGCGCGTGGCGGACGACGGGCTCGAGGATCGCCGTTTCGGGGGCGTCGGGCCATTCAAAAAGGGCGAGGTGGAGGATCTTGACGTGGAGGGGGACCTCGTCGGCCTCGCCGCGGGCGACGAGGACGGCGGCGACGGGGAAGCCCTGGGCGTACCCCTCGGCGACGGAGGAGCGGAGGGCGGGGACGATGTTGGAGGGTTCGCGGACGAGGCGGTCGAAGGCGCCGGCGCGGAGGGCGGGATCGTCGGAGAGGAGGAAGCCGATCTCGTGGCGCGGGTCGAGTCCGCGCGAAGGGGCGCACGCCGCCGCCCAGAGCATGGCCGCGAGCACCCCTACCCGTTTCATGGGGCGGCGATTGTCGCTCCATCCGCCCCGCCGATTCAAGGGGAGATCATTCGGCAAGCGCGGCGACGGCCTGGCCGGCCCCGGCCCCGGCGTTTCCACCGGCAGGCCGCGGGAAAGCGGACTGGATGGGGAGCGACGCGGCGTGAGAAACCAGCTGCACCGCCGCGTAGGTGAGCGCCGGCACGAGAAAATAAATGAGGGTGATGGTGACAAACAGATTGGGAGTTTCACCGAGCCGAAGCGAGTGAGCCGCCTGCGCTCCCAAGTCGGACGCCGCGTCCGCCAGCGCCAGTGCTCCCGGGCGACGCTCGGTGAAGGCGGTCAGGAGGGACCATCCGAACGGCCAGAGTTTGACCGAGAAGAAGATTTTGCAAAACTGGAGGAGCGCGGTCCATTTACCGGGGAGAAGGCCGTAGAGCGCCGCGATGGGAAAGAGCGCCATGAGGACCATGATGGACAAACCGTAAAGATGGGGAGCATGGGTGGTGACGAGGTATTGCCGTTGGCGTGACTCGGTGGCTTCGCTCAGCCACTGCGTCGTCTCGGCGTAAATCCCCGTGAACAGTTCGCTCACGACCATTCCGGGAAAAGTCACGATGTCCCAAAGCGTATTGACCTCTCGACCGCCGTCGAAGGGGTACCGCGAGGTTCGGCGGTCCAGGTCGAACCACCGATAGGTGCCCACGCTCCGGCGCGCGGCTTCGAATTCCCCCTCTTGAGCGTCGGGCCGGAGCCACGCGTTTCGGACGAGCTTGTCGATGTAGAGCGCGCGCAGATCACCTGCCTCATTTCCGGAATAAGCGGAGAGCGCGGCCAACGTTTCCCGGTGGGTCACGTGGGTCTCCACCTCTCGACGCAGTGCCGCCGCGAGCTCTCGACGGACCGAATCGCAGCCCTGTCCGGCCGCGTCCACCAGGGTGCCATAAGGCAATCCGGTATCTTCCGCCGTGGGATTCCTTCTCGCGGCGTCTGGAGGCGGAGGCCCGACTCGAGCCAGGGCCGGACCGGTGCACTCCTCGAGGAAGGCACGTAACCGGGCTGAGACTTCCGGATCCTGAACCCTCGCGACCCGGGCGAGGAGCGCGAGCCGCTCCCACTCGAAGGGTTGGGTAAGGAAATCGCGGTTGACGCCCTCGATGGCGCGTCGGACGACCGCGTCGGCCGCCGCGTCGATCAGCGAAAGCCCCCGGGGCGCCCGAAGATGCGGAAGGGCCGAGGGCTCCGAGGATCGTGGCGAGGCGAGCCACGCGACGACGATCATCCCGAACAGATAGAAGCCGAGAGGCCGGACGGCTCCGTCTTCGGCCACCCGGAAAATCCGGAACGCGACGCCGGCGAGGGCGAAAAGGAGCGGCACCGCGAGGCCCGAGAGCGCGTTGTGGAAAGAGGCCGCGGCCTGGAAGCCCGCAAACTCGTACGCCGTGTCGAGGAGGTCGGGCGCGTCACTCATTCGGCCCCTCCGCCCCGTGCGGCATCCGCAGGGCCAGTTCCTGCAGCGCCGCGCGCGCCGGGTCGGGCGCCCCCCGTTCGTGATGGCGCGCCGTCCGGTCCGCGAGCAGGGCATTGTCCTTGGGGTCGCTGGAAGCGATCCAGAGGCCCATGGGATCCAAGTGAAGTCGCGCCACGCCCCGCGTTTTCCCGGCGAGGATGAGCATTTCGCTGAACCGCCCCTTCAGCGTGGTAAGCGATCCGAGCAGTTCCTTCTCTTCCGGGGTAAGGTCGAGAAGCCGCTCCATGACCTGGACCGTCTCGCTCGTCTGGCGCAGGAAAACCCGGTTGGGAGCATTCGCGCGGATGGCCTCGCCGGTCCGCCCCTCGAAATCGGTCACCTGCTGGGTGATCATGATCGCCGCGGCATGGAGTTTCCGGTAGGTGCGTAGGACGTCCTCGAGGAACTGCGCGGTTGTCGCCGTCCGCAGGAGCGTCCAAGCCTCGTCCACGAGAAGGTATTTCTCAGTCGTGAGCCGCGCCGCGCAGAATTCCGTGACATTGTGGATGAGTGCCATCAGGAGCACGCTCGCCACGTCGCGACGCTTGGCGATCTCCCCGAGTTCGAACACGACGGGGGACCGGTCGAAATCCACCTGCCGGGGCCGGTCGAAGAAACCCGCGTACGGGCCGTCTCCGCAGAAGATTTCCATCGCGACGGCGAGCTCGCGGGAGGTGGAGTCGCCCTCCTCCTCGAGGGCGCGTCGGATGTCCGACATCAGGACCTCGCGTTCCGGACCCTGAAACGCTTTGCGGATCGAGCGCGAGAGAAGTCCACGTTCCTTTACGGTGACCTCGCGCTGTCCCTGCGTGCACATCTCCGCGACGATGTCCGTGAGGAAGAGCTGCTTCCCCTCGTCGAGGCCGCGCCCGCACGGGTTGATGGAGCGGGGCTTCGTGGGCTCGAAGGCGACATAAGACCCGCCGAGCAGTTCGCAGAGCTTCCGGTAGCTGTTCCCCCTGTCGAGGATGAAGACGTGAGCGCCCCTCCGGGCCGTGGAGAGGACGAGGGCGTTGGCGAACACGCTTTTTCCCGACCCGGAAACGCCCGCGACGATCCCGTGGGGCGCGACATCCGAGTCGAAAAAGGAGAAAGTGATCGGTTCCCCCCGGCGATTCACGAGGAGAAGGTCCGGTCGGGGTGTCCCCCGGAAGCTCCCGTATAGGGGAAGAAAGTGCGCGAGGTTCGGACCGAGCAGCGTCCGGCCGCGCTTGAGAAGGCGGTCGTTCGACGGATCGTACGCCAGGGGGAGCGTCTGAAGGTAGAGCGTTCCGGCCAGCGCGTCCTCCGGGATGAGGTCCAGCCCGACGCGCGCGAAGGCGTTGACCGCCGGGGCGGCCGCCCCCTCCCGAACCACCAGATGAAGCCGTGCGGTGTAGGCCCGAGCGCCGTCGACGTACATCTCGGCGAGAACCCCGTCGACCTCGGACTTGATCGTCGAGAGGTCGGCGCGCCCGTCGCCTCCGCCTCCCATCTGGCAGAAGGCCAGCCGCTTCTTGGCGGCCAGGAAACGCCGCACCGATTCGGAATCGCGGCACTCGATGTTCAGGACGAAAATCCCGTCCCCGGCGACGTCCAGCGGAGCGGGGCGGCCCCGCTGGAGCATGCCGGCCCACGTTTCCCGCGGCAGGTCCGCCGCGGAAAGAATCCGCCGGCGGGTCGGCCCCAGGCGCAGGACCCCCTCTTCCACGGAAAATGCGGTGGACACCATGGGTTCGGGATTCGGCCGGTCCGGAGGGGGAGCCGACGCGCCGGGATTCAGCTCGGACCGTACGCGAGCGGCAAGGGCGGGCCCGTCCAGGCGGTCCCGATCCACGCCCGCCTGCTGAAGGAGGCTTTCGATCGCCTCCGCCCGTTCCAACAGGCGCTCCTTCTCCTCCCCGTAGCGGTCCCGCCACCCGATCCGAGGCCACTTGGGCCACACCCGCAATGTGAACAGGACCTCGATCGTCCGGGCCGCGCACAAAATGCCCTCGTGCAGGAAGGAGAAGGACTCGGTCGCCGAGGCCCGCGAGGCCGCGAGGTCGGCGGTCAGTCCGGTCTGGGTGGTCGCCTCGAGCCAACGGCGCGTCCGATCGCGGACGTCCGAGCGGCTCCACCAGAGAAACTGCGCGGCCGAACCCATGGGAAGGAGCCGCAGAAGGTCGTCGAACCGGGCGGCCAGCTGACCCAGCGCTTCCGGAGCGAGCGCCTCGGTCTCCGGGGCCGAAAGGCGCCACGCGATCCCGAGCGACCCATCACGGAGAAGAAAGATCCGCCCTTCTGGATCGGAGGCAAGATAGGGCAGGACTCCGGCCAGCGATGGATCATCGCGCGCCCGGAAAAAGCGTGAATTCATCAGCGGCATTGAAGAGGGCTCCGAAGGCCGGGGATTCGAGGCGTGTCAGGCGGGCGTTCCGCCGTCATTTTACCTCCTTCCAGGGCGTCACCGCCTCGCTCATGCCCTCTACCTTGCGAAGGAGGCGGAGCTCGTCGCCCTTGACCTCCCCCGAGGCGGGCAGCTCGGGCTCCCGCTCCCGCTCGGTGAACCACTCACCGTCCCGAAGGCGGAAATAGACCCAGTGTTCTCCGACGAGGAGATCCCGGTTTCGATCGAGCCGCGAGGGGACGTATACCGCGAACACTTCTGGCGCGGAGAGAAGCGGAACTTCCCGGTCCGCCCGAAGGGGCGACGGGGCCGCGCCGACTTTCAGCTCCGAAGAGGCCGTTCCCCAGACCTCGGAAACCGGGCGCCCCTCGGCCCGGATTTGACCAAAGTCGCAGCTAGCGGCCAGCGTCGAGGCCGCGATGAGGATCAGCGCCCGCCGCATCCCGCACCTCCTCGGGTTCGAGCCCCTCGATCGTCACGCCGTTCACGAAGGCGACCGTCACCTTCTTTCCGTTGGCCACGTGGATCGCCGGCACGACTTCCTTCAGCCGCTCCGCGATCACCTCAGAGAGCCGGGCGGCGGCGCCGCCGAGCCCGCGGTATTCCGCCATGCGGACCGGGTCGCCGGTGATCACGGCCGTGGCCCCGCCGAGCGGGGTGACGGACGCCGTCGTTTCGCGGGAGGCCAGGGCGTCGGCCCCCGACGAGAGCGCTCCGGTCGCCGCCGCCAGGGCGACGATTTCGTCCGCGCGCCAGACATATGTTCCGCGCAGCCCCTGAAGCCCGTCGTCGTCGACAAGCCAGCCATTGATCTTCGCCTCGTGGGCGCGCCCCGATGAAGTGGCCAGCGACAGCGTCTCGATCTGGACAGTGGCGCGACGGGCGTTGGAATCTCCCGTCGCCTTGCCGACAAGGAGCGCTTGAGGCAAAGGGAGGCGGGTCCGATTTGGACCGATGAGCGCCGCGTCCAGACGCAGGAGCACCGGGAGCGGCTCACCTTCCGTCGGGGCAAAGACGCCCGTGAGCAGAGTGGCCTCGCCAAAACTTCCCGCCGGAATGTGCACCGCCCGTCCCCGCGGAGCCCCGGAAAAAACGAGCGTCCGGAACCTTGGCGATGAAGGCGGTTGCTCCTCCCTGGGCGCGGGCCGCTCCTGGATCAGCGCCTTAAGCGCCTCCTCGAGCGCCGAGCGGGTGCGCGTCAGTTCCGTCCGCAATTCCCCCAATCCACGCTCGGTCTCCTCGACCCGCTGTCCGTAGGCACCCACCATCGCCCGCACTTCCTGGGCCGTGGGAAGTCCGACCTCGAAAGACTCGCGTCGGGGTTCGGAGGCCGGGGGCGACCTCCTCTCGCGCGATGAGGCCAGCGCGAGGAGCAGGACGAGGCCAATACCCCCCGCCGCCACCCACAGCTTCACCCGGCTCATGGAGCTCTCGCGAATACGAGATAGAGGAGCGTGACGCCCTTCGCGGGCACGATGTGCTCCCGCGCGGCAACGAGGACCAGCCCGGGCCCGCGAAGCTTCGACGGATCGATCCGGTGTGGAGCCTCCGCGAGGTTGCGCAGCTCAAGCACGTAGCCCACGTAATGGGCGTTCTCGACGACGAATCGGCACCGCATTTCGGCGGCGCCGATCCGGAAGAGCACGGCATCGCCGCCGCGCCGCGCCCGGGCGTCCGGGGGGAGACGCCCGAGGCGCAGCGCGCGGACGAATTCCAGCGACGGCGGCGCCTCACCCGCGCGGAGCGAGGCCCGGACGATTCGAACGGAGGTGTCCGACCCGGGTGCGATCGCCAGGCGGTACAGGGTCCCCCCGCCCCCGAGAACGTGGAGATCGCCGCTCGCCGGCCGGAGGAGCTTGAGAAAGAGCAGATTCTTCCTCTGTTCGACGGAGAGATCGGCTTCATTCCAAGCGGCGACCATCGCTTCGATGGATTCCTCGGGAAACGTGACGACGCAGGTCGCGTGCCGGTCGGCCGCCGCAACCGCGGGACGTACTTCGATGGCGCGACCCTCCTCGAACGGAACTTGCCGTTCCTGGAAAAGGATCGCGGCCGCCAGAATCAGGACCGTCATGGGCGGTTTCCTCCAAGCACCGCGATCTCACCGCGAAGTCGGTCGACGGTGGGAAGACCCTCAACCACGCGGAACCGCCGCCCGCGCGTGAGGAGCAGGGTCGGCGTGCGACGCACGAAGTCCGCGTCCATCGCGTCGCGATAGACGACTTCCACCTCCAGGCCGCGGGTGGCCTCAGGAAGAACGCGATTTCGGAGGTCGTCGCAATAGGGGCAGTCGGGTCGGGTGTAGGCCACGATGCGGGTGTGCGTCGAAGGCTCGACGGGGAGCGGCGGCGCGGCCAGAAGTCCTGCAGCGGCCGCCCAAGGCAGGATCACCGGGAGCGTAGGCCAGGATCGGGGATGGCGGAGGAGCGCCACGCCGGTGGCGGCAAAGGCGCAAGCGGCTGCGGCGACGCAGAGGCCGCAGAAGGTTCCGCGCGAGGCCATCGCGTACAAGAGTCCGACGTGGATTCCCGAAACCGCCATGAAGCCGAAGCGGACGAGCGGATGATCCTCGCGAACAAGGACCCCGGCGAGGAGCACGACATATGCGACGGTCCCGATCAACTCCAAGTGTGAGGACCCGCGGCACGCCGGACACTGAACGGCCGCCGCCACGCAGGCGGCGAGCGCCCCGCCGGTCGCCAGAAGCAGAATCGGCCTCCTCATTTGAGGATCGCACCCATGTCGACCCCGAAGACTGAGCCCAGGATCTTGGGAAAGAGGGCAAGCGCGATCGCCGCGACCGCGCAGATCGCCGCCATGTCCCACTCGCCGCGCTTGACCCCCTTGCCGACGATGCCGTAGAGGAAGCAGTAGGCGGCTCCGAGGGGGAAGATCCAGCGGATGACGATGCGAAGGATCGACGTGAAGATGCCCGTCGATTCCTTGTCGATGGCCTTGGCCGCGTCCTGAGCCTCCGCCGCCAGCGGCCCCGCGAAAAGGACGGCCGCGACCAAGGCCGCCATTCCCAGCCATCCGATTCTCATGTGCGTTCCTCCAAACCGTGCCATGCCATGTAGTGCGCGGCTTCGCCCATGCGCCGCATGAATTCACTGCCGAGATTTGCGGCCTTCGGCCCCGGCGGCGCACACCGTTTCGGAGGTGAAGGATGACGGCCTCGAAGTACCGCCGGCCCTGCGCCCGAACCCTCGACCGGCCCATCCAGGTCTTCGGGCTGGAGCCCGAGGATCTCGTCGGCGTGGGTCTCATCGCCATCATGCTCCTGTTCCTGGCCGACGGTGTCGTCGCGGTGGGATCGGGCCTGGGCCTTTGGATTGCGTTGATCCGGCTCAAGGCGGGTAAGCCCCCGGGCCACCTCTACGGGCTTGCGTACCGGCATGGCCTGGCGGACCGCCTTCCCGCCATTCTCCGCGCGCCCCAGGTCCTCCCCCGCCGAGTGACCCGCCTTTCCCCGTTCCCCGGAGAAGAAGATGACGAGCTCGCCAGGTCCTGGTGGGCCCACCGGAGCCCTCCGTAATTCGCGCGTCCTCGACGAGGCCTCGCGGACCCGGGACGGCACGCGCCGGGTTGCCGGGGCTCTCATCGCGGCCCTGATCGTCGGGGTGCTCCACTTGCACATGGTCCTCCGGCTGGGCGAATCGCCCCCCTTGGAACTCCATCGGAAGGTGCGCCATGCGACGGTTCTTCTCCCTCAATGAGCTGACGCGGCGGCGAGACCTAATGCTCGCGGCCCTGGTCGGCTCCCTGGGCCTCGACCTCCTCCTCGGCCTTGTCCTCGTTGTGAAATCTCTCGAGCGCCGGCCCGTGCTCGTTCTGCCGCAGGAGGAGCTGGCCGTACCCGGGGAGATCAGCGACGACACCGCCCGCGACTTCGCCCGGCTCTATCTCGTCACATTCGACACCTACACGCCCTCGACACTTCCCGCGGCGACCGAGTGGCTCAAGAAGCGGCTGTCCCCTCGCACCTGGACGCAGGCCAGCGAGGGTCTCGAGCGCCGCCTCGCGGTCGCGCGCGAAGGGAGAATGTCCTCGCTCGTCGTGCCTCTCGACGAAGGCGCGGTGAATCGGAACGAGCGCGAGGTCACGGTCTCCGCCCGGGCGCGGAGGACGATCTTCATCGCCGACCGGCTGTCGCGCGAATCGACCGCGGTCTACCGGATCGCCCTCGAGCAGGTGCCGCCCACGGCGGCGAACCCGAGCGGACTGGTGGTGGCGTCCCAATCGGTCGAGGAGGAGAAGGATGAAAGCGGCCGGTAGCCTGCTCCTGGTCGCGTTCGTCGTCCAGGAGCCCGTCTGCGAGCATCCGACGCGCGGGGAGTCCCGGCCCGTCGATCTCGGCGCCGTCGCCCGCGTCCACGCGCAAGTCGAGCGAACCTTCGAGGATCTTCAACAGGATCGCGCTGTCCCGTACCTGCCATCAACTTTCGACTCGGGGCTGCCGGCTTGCCGCACGCGGGGGAAGCGAAGGATCCGCGTGCAGACGCTTCCGGCAGAGATGAGGCCGCTTCTATTCGCTCCGGCGGAAACAAGGACGCCCCCGGGAGCGATTCTCATCGCCACTCGCGCGCGCTCCATCGCGGACATTGCGATCCCCGCCGACCCGGAACTGGCGGCGCGATTCGGCGTCCGGTGCGCGCCCACGCTCGTCCGACCGGTGGGACCCGAGGAGGTGGAGCTTGTCGAGGGCGATTAGCGCGCTCCTGATCGGCCTGATGCTGCCGCAGGATCGGCCGGAACCCGCGGGGGCTCTCGTCGGTCGCACCGATCTGAGCGCCATCGTACGCACGTGGCGGATCAAGGGGGTCCTCGCGTGCCATCGCAAAGGTCGATTGAGGAAGTGCCTTTGGGTGGAGAACGCATTTCCCTGCGGGATCATCGAAGTCGTGCAGAACCCGGGCGCCTCGCTCGTAACCGAGGCGCAATCGGTGTCGCGAGGAATCCGCACGACGGGAGGGCACGGCGAGGGCGGGCTCCGGTTCGCGGAGGCGCGCGTTCATACGCTGGTCCCCTTCCCTCCCGATTTCATCGGCCTCCCCTTCGCCAAGCCGTGGCCTTCCGGATTCCAGGTGAACTACCTCTCGGAGCTCGATCCGATCGGGTGGCGGGTGGACTGGTGGGACCGGATCCTCCGGGGGTCGAGGATCGCGCTGGGGTGCGAGTTCAACCCCATCCAACCCGGGTGCGCCGGAACGTGGGGTCCGTATTATCCGCGCACGGGATTCGTGCTTCATCCCAGCGAGCCCAAGGCGGCCTTCCTTCAAGCCGTCCGCGCGGGCCGCGTCGCCAGCGATCCTCCCGGTCGGGTCGTGCTCAGCCGTTATCGCTTCGAACCCCGAACGGGGCATTACCTTCAGCTTGTCCGTCCCGTGCTCCGGCCCGCGGTTCGGATCGGCGCTTCCGGCCCGATTGATGAGGGCGCGGGGTCGCCTTCGGGCTCCTACGTCTTTCTGCACCTGGGAATCTTCGAAGAGTGTCACCGCTGCCTTGAGCCCCGGCTCGTAGGTCCACGATGATCCGGCTCGCGCTGTCCACGGCCCTGCTCGCTTCCGCGGCGACCTCGGTCGCACTCGTCGACCAGGTCCCGCACGGAGGGATCGTGGCCGCGCTCAGCGCGCTGCTCGGGATGGCTTCGGTCGCTCCGATGGCATCATGGATCCGCGACAGGATCGGGCGCCGCGCCTTGAGGGGCCGGGAGGCGCTCTCGATCGCCGACCTCCCCGTCCGGCCCGGCCGGGTCTACCTCGGCCGCGGATTCGAATGGACCCCTGCGCACACCGTCGAGCTGGAGCGCGTGGCCTCACGCGGAGCGGCCGCGGGGGCCATGCATGCGGTCGGGGCGGCGGAGGAAAGCGACCTCTGTCTCGCGGAGCCCGAGCTCGACCTGCATGTCCTCATCCTCGGCTCCACGGGGACGGGCAAGACGCGACTCCTCGAGGTTCTCGTGGCCCAAGCGGTGCGTCGCGGGGACGCGGTCGCCGTCATCGATCCAAAAGGGGACGCCGCCCTCCTCGCGCGCGTCGCGGACGAGTGCCGCCGGGCGAACAAACCCCTGACCCTGGTGGCCCCGCCCTACCCGAAAGCGAGCGTTCCCTACAACCCCGTCGCGCGGTTCGTGGAAACCCGTGAGGTTGCCGACCGCATCGCGGCCCTGCTCCCCGCGGGAGGCGATGCCGAACCCTTCCGCGCCTTCGCCTGGGAATCCGTGGAGGCCGTCGCCTCCGCCATGTGGCGGTACGGGGAGCCTGTGACCCTGACTACGATCCGTCGACATGCCCTCGAGGATCCGTGGGGGCTTCCCCGGCGCCTCGTGCGCGAGGTGGCGCCCGACCTTGCCAAGCTGGAGCCGGAACCCATGGCGCGGCGATTCCTTGCGCGCCGCGGCGGAACCCCGACCCCCGAGCTCGACCGCCTCCTGGCCCTCGCGTTGCGGCCCCGGGAACACGCGCAGAAGCTGTCGAGCAGTCTCGCTCCAATCCTGGCCAAGCTCACCTCGGGATCGAACGGCAAGCTCCTCTCGCCGGAAGTGGGCGGATTTTCGTGGGGAGAATTCGACCGGACGCGCGGCGTGACGTACTTCTTTCTCGGGAGCCTCCTCGGCGCGGACTCGGCCTCCGCCATCGCGAAAATGGCCCTTCTCGATTTCGGCTCTTACGTCGGCGCCAAGTACGCCTATGGCATGGAGGGCGGCCCGATCTCCCTTTTCGTGGACGAGCTCGCCGACGCGGTCTCGCCTCCCTTCATTTCGTTGCTGAACAAGGGCCGGGGCGCTGGAATCCGGATTACGGGGTCGGCCCAGACCGCGGCGGACCTGGAAGCTGCGCTCGGCTCGGAGGTACGGGCGCGACAGGTGCTTTCCAACGCGAACACCGTCGTGCAGTTCCGATCCCCGAACCTCGATGATGCGGACGCTTTCTCCTCGCTGGCGGGGGCGCGCCTCCTTCCGGCCGTGAGCGACGCAGAGTCCTATGAGCCCGCGCTGTTTACGTCGGGGCTGGAGCCGGTGGACGATTTCCGAGCTGTCTTCGGACGCCACACGGCATGGCGGCCGGGGGAATTCGTCCCCGCATGGGCGGTGACGGCGTTGCCCCGGTTCGAGTTCTTCGTCCGGTCCGGTGGTCGCGTGGCCAAGGGGGTGGCGCCGCTGATGGCGCCGGCGTCCCTCGATCCGGTCCGGGCCATACAGGAAGGGTGTGTCGATGCGTTTGGCGTGGATCTCGATGACGGCGCTGGCCGCGACGGTGCTGATTTCCGGCGGGGCGGACCTGGCGCGGGGGCCTGACCCCGCGGCGGCCGCGGCAAGGATGATGCGCGGCTCTTCAGAGCAGGCGGCGGCGCTGGGGCGCATGGCTCCACTCCACCTCCTCTGGACCGCGTGCGGGATTCTCGGAGGACTGGCCCTTCGCGACCGTGTTCCCAGGAAGGGAAGCCACTCGTCGCCCACGGCGGCCTGGCTCGGAAAGCGCGCGATCGCCGCGGCGATGGTTTCCGCCGCCGCATTCGCGCTCGGCGCGCTGCGCGTGGATCCCGGCTGGATACATGCCGGGGCCGGGCTCCACGCTTTCGGATGGCTCGTGTACTTGAGGAACCTGCCGGCGCGCCTGTGAGACTGGGGGAGGATATAGTCATGACGGACAAAGCATTGATGACGGCCCCAACCTCGGACGAACTGATCGAACGCTGGATCCAAGGCGACCGCGATTCGGGTCGCCAAATTTTCGATCGCTATTACCGTCGGGCCTGGAAGTTCGGCCTGTCGATCACGAAGCGCGAAGTCGAGGCGGATGAGCTGGCGCAGGCGGCCCTCACGCACGGGCTGGAGGTCGTGCGGGACGCCACGCGGAGGCCCGCGCGTTTCACAGGGTGGCTGCTCGGTGTCGTGAAGCACCTCGCGTGGCGGCGGGTAGACCGCCACCGCCAACCTCTTCCGGGGGATGTGCTCCTGGAGGATACGAGGCATGGGCGGCCCTCCGGGCCGATGATCGAGCGCGAGATGGCCGGCCTGGTCTCGCGGGCCCTGGAGGCACTGCCGGGAGATGAGCGGGAAATCGTGGAGGAGCGGTTCGTCCGGGGAACGCCGAGGGCCGAGATCGCGAAACGGTTCGGGTGCTCGGTCGACACGGTGGACCGGCGGTTGAGGTCGGCCACCTCGCGGCTGCGGGCCTTCCTCTCGGGCCACTTCACGACCATGATCCTCTCGGGAGCGGCGCCGAGCATGGAGCGCGTGATGAAGCTGCGACCGAGCTTCCGGGCCGCCTTCCTGGCGCGCCACGTCGAGGGTCAATCCGCCGAAGAGGCCGCGACCAAGCTCGGCATCCCACCGGCCACACTCGAGGAGCGGCTCCGGTACGCCTACCAGACCCTCGGCTGCACCGAGCGGACCGACTTCAGCGCCCTCCGAGGACCGGTATAATCGGGCCGATGCCGGCCCCCGCCAAGCCCCGAAAGAGAATCCGCGCCCGCGCGAAGGAGGCCGTCTCCTACCTCGGCCGCCTCACCACCCTCGTCGCCGCCCTCGCCGTCGTCGCCGCCCTCTACATCTCCCTCCGCACCTTCGTCGTCGGAAGGCTCGTCCGCGACTACGCCCAGGCCGTCATCAACCAGCTCGCCACCGCCGACGTCGAGCGCGTCGGCCGCGTCGAAGTCGACGCCGACGGGAACATCGTCCTCCACCGCATCGAGATCTCCACCACCCGCAACGGCGTCAAGCGCCTCTTCTACCGCGCGGACCGCGCCGTCATTGCCCTCGACGGCTGGCCCCTCCGCGACCCCGACCTCCGCGTCGCCCGCATCGATCTCTTCCGCCCCGAGTTCTTCGTCCGCCGCGAACAGATCGACGGATGGAACCTCCTCTGGGCCCTCCACCGGCGCCCGATGCCCGACGCCCCGGCCGGCCCGCCTCCCCCGCCCGCGCCCCCCGCCCCCCGGCTCGCCCCCGCCGCCCCCCGCGATTCCTTCCCCTTCAACGGCGTCCACCTCCACGAGGGCATCGTCCACGTCGCCCTCGAGGGACGCTCGGGCCGCGAGGTCTCGTACCTCATCACCGGCGTCGAGGCCCAGATCGCCCGCCGCGAGGGGCGCCTCGTCTTCGAGCCCCTCTACGGCGACTTCTACGGCGGACGCCTCGCGGGCCACGCCATCATCCGCTCCATCACGCCCTTCGCGATCGACGTGCGCCTCGCCGTCACCGACGCCGACGTCTCCCTCCTCGCCGAACGCGCTTCCTTCTCGTCGCGACCCGTCACCGGACACCTCAACGGAGTCCTCGCCGTCACCGCGGATGCCTCGACCCAGCACCGCCCCATCGGCGCGGGACGGCTCGAGATCTCCAAAGGCAACCTCTACGACCTCCCCGCCTTCACGGGGATCCTCGGCCTCCTCGCCCTCAACCCCGTGCCCGACCGGATCGTCAACAGCGCCCAGGTGCTCTTCACCGCGGAGCGCGACCACGTCCGCATCGACGAGATGAACTTCCTCGGCAGCCCGATCTCGCTCTTCGGCGAGGGGACGATGGGCCTGACGGGCGAGGACCTCCACGTCGTCCTCATCCCTAGACTCGAGAAAAGCTGGGGAAGTATACTGCCCATCATCGGCGCGCCGCTCCAGATCCTCGCCGACATCGCGTTGGGGAACCTCGTCCCCCTCGTCATCACGGGGACCTTCTGGGAGCCGAAGGTGAACGCGGAGCCCGATAAGCCGGTGAGCGAGGACATCAAGAAGCGCGCGGGAGGGGGGGAACATCCGCCGAAGTGAGGGCAAGGACGTGGACCCGTCGGGCGTCCCGGAGCAGGCCGGGAAGATCCTCGAGCGCGAGGCGGGCCACATCGCCGCGCGCGTCGAGGAGCGCCGGAAGAGCGTGGCCACCCCGGCCGACGCCATCACGGCGACCGAGGATCTCTTCAACCTCCGCCGTCGCTACTTCGGGATCACCGGGGAGCACTTCGGCCTCCTCGACCTCGAGGGGATCCGGCTCATCGACGAGCTCGACGAGCGGCTCCTGCGGGGCATCCGGGACGTCCTCAAGGCCTTCGTGGAGGCCCGCCCGCGGGACCTCCCCGACCTCAAGGTCCTCGGGATGCTCACGGAACGGCTCACCGCCGGGGGGCGGCCCATGCCGCAGTACCCCATCGCTTTCATGGTGCTGTACGTGATCCGGTCGAACTTCGAGAAGTTCCAGGAGATCGCGTCGTCGGGCTCGCACGACCTCGGGGCGCTGGAGCACGCGCTCGTGCACCACCTACTGGGCGTGGTGGACCGGTACGTGCAGACGCGGGAGCGGCCCGTCATGCGCCATTTCAGCGACGTGGCGCGGGAGTACAGCGTCGTCAGCCGGCTCAAGTGCGCCTGCGGCGAGGAAAAGTACGACGTGAAGATGCAGTCGCTCTGCCAGCGGACGGACGGGGCCCCCTACGACCGGCTCGACCTGCAGTGCCGTGCGTGCGGCGCGCAAAGGACGATCACCTTCGACCTGCCGCACTTCAAGGATATGTACCAGATCTAGGATCGGGTTCACGCGATTCCGGGAAGCCCCGGGGGACCGGCGGCATTCAGGAGAGCGGGGGACGGCCGAATGGAGGGGACCCCCGCGCCGAAAAGAGAAAGCGGATGGAATCGTGCGAATGTGGGCGGCGGACCCTCCCGTTTGTCGTACCATTTCCCATGTATAAAAGCGGAGGAGCCATGAAACGTCTGATCCTGGCGGCGGTCCTCGGGGCGCTCGCCCTGCCGGGCTGCATTGTCGCCGTCGAGAGGCGGGACACCCCCCGGTACAATCCGCCACCGCCACCGCCGCCTCCCCCGCCGGCGATGGTCACGGTCCAGTGGAACGACTGCCGCACGGTGATCCTGCGGGAATATTATGACTGCGACTGGGACACCGTCGGGACCTTCGACTACTACGAGGACACCTGCGGGATCCCCGAAGACGACCTCTTCTTCCTCCTGCACATTTCCCGGACCTGCAACGCGAACTTCCACGAAGTGGTCTTTCACTACAACCGATGCGGGCGGATCCTCTGGGACGTGTGCCTCTTCTATCGGATTCCGACCTGGGGCCTGTACGTCGACATCCCCATGGGCTACCGGTGCCCGCCCGCCTACGCGAGGGCCTACGGCTTCTACTGGAGGCGCGACCCCCGCATCCGGCTGACGAACTACGAGTGCCACGCGCTCTTCTACCTGCGCCTCTCGGTCGGCTACTACGGATGGACCTACCGCGACACCTTCGTGCGGTGGAACGGATGCGTGGACCGGAACGAGCGGTTCGTCGTGGTCGTGCACCGCGAGTACCCCCTGTACGCCGCGCGCGGGGGCCAGAACTGGAACAACCGCCCGGTCGTGAAGATCGTCGAGCGGCCCGAGCGCGGAGGGAATATCGTCCAGCAGATGCATCAGCAGCGCGAAGCGAGCGTCAAGCGGGTCGTGGTCGAGGTCGACCGGCGGAAGACCACCGGCCAGGTCGTGGTCCTGCCGCCGAAGCGCGAGGAGATCGATCGCCACCGGGAGGAGTCGCGCCGCCACTTCGAGGAGGAGCGCAAGCGCGAAAAGGAAGAGCTCGCGAAGGAGCCTCCGGCGGAACGGCAGAAGGAACGGGAGAGGGAAAAGGAGCTCGAAAAGGAGAGGGACCGCGAGAAGGGGCCGCCTCCGCCGAAGGAGAAGGAAAAGGAGCGCGAGAAGCAGCCGCCTCCTCCGAAGGAAAGGGAGAAGGAGCGCGAGAAACAGCCTCCGCCGCCCAAGGAAAGGGAAAAGGAGCGGGAGAAACAGCCGCCTCCTCCGCCGAAGGAGAAGGAAAAAGAGCGGGAGAAGCAACCCCCGCCCCCGCCCAAGGAGAAGGAAAAAGAGCGCGAGAAACAGCCGCCCCCTCCGCCCAAGGAAAAGGAGAAGGAGCGCGAGAAGCAGCCCCCGCCGCCTCCCCCCAAGGAGCGCGACCGCCGTCCGCCTCCGCCGCCTCCGCCGAAGGACGACGACAAGAAGGACGACAAGAAGCAGGACGAGAAGAAACAGGACGACAAGAAACAGGAC
>DASXTT010000052.1:0-7734 GCA_036505255.1 Planctomycetota bacterium
GGCTCGGGCTGGTCGCCGGACGCGAAGGGAAGTAATCGGGCCCTGGAATGCGTCCAGATAACATGCGCGCATGGCTGCAGGAGCCGAAGCCCATCCCGAAGGAGCGCCTCAAATCCTATGCCTCCCGGGAGGCGAGCTCTCCAAACCTGGGCTCCTTCGAGGGCGGCACCTCGGCCCCCGGGATCTGGATCGGAATCGCCGTGATCTGCCTGGTCGTTCTTGCGGTTTACTACCTGATCATTGAACCGCAACAATTCCGGCGCTGAGCTGACAACTTTCAGCGGTCGAAAAAATCCATCGCCCCCTCAAACCGACTCACGACTCGCGACTTCAAATGCCCCTGAGTTGGACGGCTTCGTACACTCGCCGTATCGCGACCATGAAGGCGGCCATCCTCAGCGGAACCTGGTGCTTGGCCGCCATCTCCCACACCTCGATGTAGGCGCGGTCCATCTTGGCCTCGAGCTTCTGCTGGACCTCCTTCTCCTCCCAGTAGAACTGCTGGAGGTTCTGCGTCCACTCGAAGTACGAGACGGTGACGCCGCCCGCGTTCGCGAGGATGTCGGGCACGACGGGAATCCCCTTCTCCTTGAGGATGTGATCCGCGTGCGGGTTGATCGGGTTGTTGGCGCCCTCGATGATGAGCTTCGCCTGGATCCCCTCGACGTTCTGCTCGGTGATCACACCGTTGAGGGCGGCCGGGATCAGGATCTCGCACGGGACCGAGAAGATCTTCTCCTTGGGGAGGATGTCGGCCTCCTTGAAGCCCAGGATGCTCTTCTTCTCCTTCGCGTGCTGGATCAGTTTCGGAATGTCGAGTCCGTCCTTGTTGATGAGTCCGCCGTCCGCGTCGGCCACCGCGATGATTTTCGCGCCGCCCAGGTGGAGGAACTCCGCCGCGAAGGAGCCCACGTTGCCGAAGCCCTGGATGGCGACGCGCGCCCCGGCGAGCGGGAGCTTGTAGTCCCGGCAGGCGCGCTGGGCGATGTAGAAGACGCCGAGCCCGGTCGCCGACTGGCGCCCCTTCGACCCGCCGAGGGCGATGGGCTTGCCGGTCACGATGGCGGGCGTGTACCCGTTCTTCCGGCCGTACTCGTCCAAGATCCACGCCATGACCTTGGCGTCGGTGTTGACGTCGGGCGCGGGGATGTCGCGGTAGACGCCGAGGGCCATGTCGATCTTGCGCGTGAAGGTGCGCGTCAGGTACTGGAGCTCGTTTTCCGACATGGTGTGGGGCTCGCAGTTGACGCCGCCTTTCGCGCCGCCGAAGGGGATGTCGACGAGCGCGGTCTTCCACGTCATGAGCGAGGCGAGCGCGCGGATCTCGTCGAGGTTGACGGAAGGGTGGTACCGGATGCCGCCCTTGTACGGACCGCGGGCGCCGTTGTGCTGGACGCGGAATCCGAAGTACTCCTCGAGCTTGCCGTTGTCGCGCCGGACCGGGAGCTGGACCTTCAGCTCGCGGTAGCAGTTCCGCATGATCGACTTGTACTGCTCCGGGATGCCGAGCAGGTCGGCCGCCTTGTTGTACTGCCAGTTGACCTCCTCGTAGGCGGTCATTTTCCGGCGGTAGGTCTCGGCCATTGGGGTGTCCTCTCCTGGTTGACGTCGAGTTTCGAAATCTCAGACCCCAGATTCGAGGTCCCGAAGCTCCGAGCGGCGAGAAGGTGCGAGTTCCGATTCTGGCTCGAATCTCGCCGCTTCGGGAACTGGTATCTGGAATCTGGATGCTGGAGACTGACCCTTTATCCCTTCCTGTTGCGGTCGAGGGATTGTAGCTATTATCTCCCGAAATGGGAGACTTCGCTCAGCCCGCCGCGCCCAACACCTCGTGGCCGCGCTACAGCAAGCTCCCCTTCCCGAAGTATCGCTTCGTCCCCGGGCGGGGTCCGCATCCCCGGCGCGATCCCCAGGGCCATTCGTTCGGGATCCCGGAGCCGAAGCCGCCCAAGCCCGATCCCGAGAAGTGGCGGGAGAACGATCTCTACCTGCACGGGATCGATCTGTACAACTACGCCTTCTGGTGGGAGTGCCACGAGGCCCTGGAGGCTCTCTGGCACGCGGCGGGCCACGAGACGCCCACGGGGCAGTTCCTCCAGGGGATCATCCAGGTCTCCGCCGCGAACCTGAAAAAGTTCATGGGTCTGGAGAAGACGGCGCGCGAGATGTCGGCGGCGGGTCTGGCGCGCCACGCGGGTCTGCCGGACCCCTACATGGGGGTGAACCTCGCCCTCTTCGCCCGCGAGACAAGCGACTTCCACGAACTGCGATTCAACCGCCCGGCGCTGATCCGGCTGGAGCTATAAAATCTGCTAGAATCCCCCCGGAGACGAGGGGACCCCGACGTGTCTGCCGGACCGCGAGAGCCAGATCCGATCCCGGCCACCATCCCCGCCTCCACTACGCCCGCGAATCCCGATCCGAAACTCTGGATCAACATCTGGACCCTCGGCGCCACGATCTTCTGCACCCTCACCTGCGTCTTCTCGTGGTGGCGCGTCGCTTCCCCGTACCTCCGCTCCCTGGGCGCCTCCGACCGCGAGATCTCGTGGCTCTTCCTCCTCCTCATGTTCGCGGGACGCGTCCCCGCCGCGGCGGGAGGATGGATCTCCGACAAGATCGGCCGGAAGTCCGTGATCATCTTCAGCACCGTCACGATGGGAATCTCCTTCATCGGCGTCGCCTTCGCCCCCTCGCCCGCCCTTGTCACGGCGGCCATCGGCCTCGCGTGGGTCTTCGGGAGCTTCCAGCACGCTTCGCTCCTCGCGATCCAGGCGGAATCGGTCCCCGTCGCGCGGCGCGGGATCGCCATCGCGACCGTTGAGTCGTGCGCGATGGTCGGGATCACCCTCGGGCCGTTGATCGAAGCGAAGGTCTTCGAATGGTCGGGATCGCTCGCGGCGACCTGGCGCCTGCTCGCCCTCGTCACCTCGGCCGTCTACCTGCTCGTCGCCGTCGCGCGGATCACGTTTCTGCGGGAGACCGACCGGAGGCGGGCGGAGCGGACCCCCTTCAAGTTCGACACGCGCCGGCTCGCGCTCCCCCTCGCGATCACCGTTCTCTTCTGGACCGCGTCGTACCTGACGATCGACGGGCCGTCGGTCGCGCTCTACTTGAAGGACGTGACGCGAGGGAACGAGGCGACGGTGGGCTACGTCAACTTCCTCGGCGGCGCGGCGGCGATTGCCGCGGCCATTCTCGGAGGCTGGCTGGCGGACGCGTGGGGCGCGGCCCGCGTGATGGCGGTGTCGGCGATGGGCGCGGCGCTGGTCCTTCTCCCCTTCGCGATTCCGGGCGCGACCCCGGGGCTGGACCGCGCGCTCTTCTCCCTCGTCTTTTTCCCGATCGAGATGTTCTTCATCGCGAACGCGAAGTTCATCTCCTCGATCGGGCCGCCGGGAAGGCGCGGGCTGTACGTGGGGATCGTGAGCACCGCCCAGGGACTCCTGGCGTCGTGGGGGGTGGTGCTGAGCGGCTACCTGTACGCCGGGGCGGGCCGGGCCTCGCCCATGGTGGCCGCGGCCGGTTTCGCCGTCCTCGCCGGGCTCCTCACGCTCGTGATGCTGCGGCTGGCCAAGGGCGCCCGTGACCCGGGCCACCTCGCGTAGCGACGCTACTTCTCGTCTTTGTCTTTCCACTGCTCCGCGTAAAGCCCTTTGTCCCCAAAATCCACGTGCGACGTCCAGCACCCCCACCCGATCCCGCCCTTCGCCATGATCGCGTTGTTCAGGACGAACTCGGCCTGGTTGGACTGCCGCCCCGTGAGATCCCACTCGTAGTTGATCTCGGCGTCCTTGTACTTGTGCACGAGGCAGTCGGCATGGACGAAGCGGTCGCCGAACGCATCCATGATTCCGGTGCTCACCACCGGAGTCTTGTGGCCCGGATTGAAGATCGCCCGGGTCTTGAACTCGAGGATGCCCGGGATCGTGACGCCGTACTCGGTCTTGTCCGCCGACACGGTGTAGGTGATCGGAACTTTCCGCAAGCCGACGAACTTGCCCGCGAGGTGCGGCGCCTTTGGGCCCATGGACTTCACCATGTCATCGAGCATCGCCTGGAACGCCTGCATCTGCTCGTCGGTCGCCTTGTCGGTGACGTAGCAATAGACCCAGTTCTTCGACGTGTCCTCGCCGAACCCGCGGCCGATGAAGACGTAAGTGAACCCGTCCATCCGGACTTTGCCGAGGTGCCCGGAATCGATGCGCACCGCGTCCGTGTGGTCGCACCCGTGGCAGTGGTACGGCTTCTTGTTCAGCCGGCACGGGCAGGGCGACGGACAGCAGCACCCGATGATCCGCGACCCGTGGAACTCGAACGAGACTTCGCCCGGCGCGGGCGGAGCCTCAGGCTTCGGCGCCGGACGGCCAGTTGACGCGCACCCCGCCGCGATCGACAGGATCGCGAACACCCCCAGGATCTTCTTCATATCAATTTCCTCCTCCTATGCGGTCGTCTTGAGCGCCTGCACCAGCCATTGGCCCGCCGAGGCCAGGCGCCGCTCGTCGCCAAACGCCCGGGCCGCGATCATGGCGCCTTCGAGCGCCCCGAAGAACGTCCGGGCCGCCGCGGCCGGCTTCCCCGCGAACCGCAGGCGCCCGGTGCGCCGTCCTTCGTTGAAGACATCGGTGAGCCAAGCCTCCGAGTCGCCGTAAAACCGGCGCACTTCCGTCCGGATCCCGGCCGGGAGCGTCGCGTACTCCGTGGCGAGCATGCCGCACATGCAGAGCCGGTCCCCCCGGCGCAGCGTTTCGCGGAAGAGACCCACGAACTTCTCGAGACGACGTCGAGGGTCTCTCGCTCCGCTTGAAATCGCTTCCAGGGCCTCGCCGAAACTCCGGCGATAACGGTCCATGAGCCGGCGGCCCAGGTCGGCCTTCGAGGGAAAGTAGTGGTGGACGCTCGCGGCGCGGATGCCGACCCGCTTCGCGAGGTCGCGGAAGCTGAAGGCGTTGTACCCGCGCGTCTGGACGAGCTCTTCCGCCGCGTCGAGCAGCTTCTCCCGCGTCGGGACGGTCGCCGGGGTCATGGCGGACAACCTACCTACCAGTAGGTAGGTAGTCAAGAATTTGCGGAAGAAATCCGGGCGGGGTAGAATCCCGGCATGGTCGCGCTGGCGAAGATGAAATGCATCCCGTGCAAGGGCGGAATTCCCCCGCTTTCGCCGGAGGAGATCGCCCCCCTCGCGGTGCAAGTGCCGGCATGGCAGATCGGGAACGGGCACCACCTCCACCGGCTCGTGCCGACGCGCGATTTCGCGGAATCCCTCGCGCTGGCGAATCGGATCGGCGCGGTCGCGGAGAAGGCGGGCCATCACCCCGACCTGCTCGTGGCGTGGGGCCGCGTCGTCATCGACATCTTCACGCACAAGATCGACGGGCTCACGCAGAGCGATTTCATCCTCGCGGCGAAGATCGACGAGCTCCTGGGCCGCAAGCGTCGGGCGACCTCCAAGCGCGGTTGAGTCCGCTCCCCTCTCGAGTCTCGAATTCCAGGGATACCTTGGCTCCATGCATGATCTCGGCCTCATTCCGACGCTCGCCATCGCGTTCTCGGTGGCGCTGATTCTCGGGTACCTGACGCACCGAATGGGCCTCTCCCCCATCCTGGGCTACCTCCTCGCGGGAGTCGTCGTCGGGCCGCACACGCCGGGATACGTCGCCGACGCGGCGATCGCCGGCCAGCTCGCCGAAGTGGGCGTGATCCTGCTCATGTTCGGCGTCGGCCTTCACTTCCACGTGAAGGACCTGGTAGCCGTGAGGCGGATCGCGCTCCCGGGGGCGATCGGCCAGAGCCTGGTGGCGACGGGGCTCGGCCTGGGCGTCGCGCTCGCGGCCGGTTGGGGCTTCGCGTCGGGCATCGTCCTCGGTCTCGCGATATCGGTCGCCAGCACCGTAGTGCTCACCCGGGTCCTCGTCGACAACGACGCGCTCGACACACCCCAAGGGCACATCGCCGTCGGATGGCTCATCGTCGAGGACATCTTCACCGTCCTCGTGCTCGTCCTCCTCCCGATGGCCGCCCTTTCCCTGCGGGCCGAGGGGGGCGGCATCACCACCCTGTTGACCTCGATCGGGATTGCGCTGGGCAAGCTCGCGGTGCTCGCTGTGCTCGTCCTCGCCGTCGGGGGGCGCGTCATCGGATGGCTCTTGACCCGGCTCGCCCGGGCGAGGTCGCGCGAACTCTTCACGCTCGCGGTCCTCGCCTTCGCGCTCTCGATCGCCGCGGGCTCCGCGGCGTTCTTCGGAGCCTCGATGGCGCTCGGCGCCTTCCTGGCGGGGATGGTCGTGGGCCAGTCCCGCGTGAGCGACCAGGCCGCGGCGGACGCCCTGCCGATGCGCGACGCCTTCGCCGTCCTCTTCTTCGTCTCGGTCGGCATGCTCTTCGACCCGCGGTTCGTCCTCGCCCAGCCCGGGCTCGTGCTCGCCGTTCTCGCCGTGATCCTCGTGGCCAAGCCCGCCATCGCCCTCCTTATCGTCCTCGGGCTCGGGTACTCGGTGCGGACCGCGCTGACGGTCGCGATCGGGCTGGCGCAGATCGGGGAGTTCTCGTTCATCCTCGCCGACGGCGCGCGCAAGCTCGATCTTCTCCCGGCCGAGGGCCAGAGCCTCCTCGTCGCCGGAGCGCTGCTCTCGATCGGCCTCAATCCCCTCCTCTTCCGGGCCTCCGGCCGGATCGAGTTGTGGCTCCAGGCGCGGCCCGTCATCTGGGGGAAGCTCAACCGGCGCGCGGAAGCGCGGGGCCGGGCGGCCAACGCGGCCTCGGCCGAGGAGCTGGCTCGGCGGGAGGACCGCGTACGCGCCATCGTCGTCGGATACGGCCCCGTGGGCCAGACGGCGGCGAAAATCCTGGAGGGATTCGGCATCCGCCCGGTCGTGATCGACCTCAACGTCGACACCGTGACGCGCCTCGTCGCAAGCAACGTCTCGGCAATCTACGGCGACGCGGGCAAGGGAGAGATTCTCAAGGCGGCGGGCGTCGACCGCGCCAAGTACCTGGTCGTGACCCTCCCCGACGAGTCGGCGCGCACCCCGGTCATCGCCGCCGCACGGCAGCTCAATCCCGGCCTGCACGTGGTGGCCCGTGCCCGGTATTTGGGCGATCGGTCCGTCCTCGAAGACATGCACGTGGCCTCGGTCTGCTTCGACGAACTGGAGGCCGCCGCGGGCCTCTCCGAGATCATCCTGCGGGCCGAGGGGATGGCCGAGGACCGGATCGCCCGGGAGATGGAACGGATCCGGGGCGGAATCTCCCCGTGAACTACCGGTCGAGGCGCGTGAAAGAGATTCCGAGCCGGGCGAGATAGTCCCGGAGGTCGGCCTGCTCGACGTGCCGGTCGGGACTCACGAGCCCGCGATGAGGGTACCTCCCCGCCGCCATCGCCCGGACCGCGAGCACCGCCGGCGCCACCGCGGATCGCCAGCTCCGTTCCCGCGCCACGACCGCGAACCGCAGGTCGTCCACTTCGATGCCGAGCCCGCCCGTGACCGCGCCGAATTTTCGGGCCATCGCGCGCGTGACCGGCAGGAGACGGCGGAGCGCCGGAATTCGCGCGGCGAGCCCGACGAACGCGTTCCCCGCGGAAGTGCGCGTCGTTACGTAAAACGCGATGTCCCGGAGGCTCGGCCAGACCGGCGGCAGGTTCACCGAGTCCGCGCTCGAAAGCCGGAATCCCCGGATCTCGCCGATCGGCGGCGGCATCGGAAATGTCCGCGAGGTGCGCCACGCGCCGGG
>DASXTT010000053.1:0-3349 GCA_036505255.1 Planctomycetota bacterium
GGTCGTGAGACCGGAGCCCTGTGATTGATCCTACTTGTGGACTCTAGAAGTCCTCTTCCATTCCTCCGCCCATGCCCCCCATGCCTCCCATCCCGCCGGGGCCGCCCCCCGCGCCGGCCGACTTCTTCTCCGGAATCTCGCTGATGAGCGCGTCCGTCGTCAGAAGCAGGGCCGCGACGCTCGAGGCGTTCTGCAGGGCGCTGCGCACGACCTTCGTCGGGTCGATGATGCCGAACTTGAACATGTCGCCGTAGACGAGGCGCTCGGCGTCGAAGCCGAAGTTCGAATCCTTCGCCTCCTTCACCCGCTCGACGACGATGGCGCCGTCGACGCCCGAGTTGGCCGCGATCTGCCGGATGGGCGCCTCGATGGCGCGCCGGATGATCTCGATCCCGGTCTTCTCGTCCTCGCCCGAGGCCTTCACCTTGTCGAGGGCCTTCGAGGCGCGGATGAGGGCCACGCCGCCGCCGGGGAGGATCCCCTCCTGCACGGCCGCGCGGGTCGCGAACATGGCGTCCTCGACGCGGAGCTTTTTCTCCTTCATCTCGATGTCGGTCGCCGCCCCGACGTTGATCTGCGCGACGCCGCCGGCGAGCTTGGCGAGCCGCTCCTGGAGCTTCTCCTTGTCGTAGTCGGAGGTGGTCGTCTCCATCTCCTTCTTGATCTGGCCGATGCGGCCCTGGATCGCCTTGGTGTCGCCGGCGCCCTCGATGATCGTCGTGTTCTCCTTCTCGACGACGACCTTCTTGGCCCGGCCGAGCATCGTCAGGTCGACCTTCTCGAGCTCGATGCCCAGGTCCTCGAAGATGGCCCGGCCGCCCGTCAGGACCGCGATGTCCTCGAGCATGGCCTTCCGGCGGTCGCCGTAGCCGGGCGCCTTCACGGCGCACACCTGCAGCGTGCCGCGGAGCTTGTTCACGACGAGCGTGGCGAGCGCGTCGCCTTCGATCTCCTCGGCGATGATGACGAGGGGCTTGCCCGTCTTCGCGATCTTCTCGAGAAGCGGGATGAGGTCCTTGGCCGCGGAGATCTTCTTCTCGTGGATGAGGATGTAGGCGTCCTTGAGGTTCGCCTTCATCTCCTCGGGCTCGGTCACGAAGTAGGGCGAGATGTAGCCCTTGTCGAACTGCATCCCCTCGACCCACTCGACGTTCGTCTCGAGGCCCTTGCCCTCCTCGACCGTGATGACGCCGTCCTTGCCCACCTTCTCCATGGCGTCGGCGAGCATCTTCCCGATGACCTCGTTGCCGCCCGCGGCGATCGTGCCGACGTGCTCGATGTCCTCCTTGCCCTTGACCTGGCGGGACATCTTCTTGAGCTCGTCGACGATGCCGTCGACGGCCTTCTCGATGCCGCGCTTGAGCGCGATCGGGTTGGCGCCGGCGGTGACGTTCTTCAGGCCCTCGTCGTAGATGGCCTCGGCGAGCACCGTCGCGGTCGTCGTGCCGTCGCCCGCGACGTCGTTCGTCTTGGAGGCGACCTCCTTGACCATCTGGGCGCCCATGTTCTCGTAGGGGTCCTTCAGCTCGATCTCCTTGGCGACCGTGACGCCGTCCGAGGAAACCGTGGGGGCGCCCCACTTCTTCTCGAGGAGGACGTTGCGGCCCCGGGGGCCCAGCGTGACCTTCACGGCCCTCGCGAGCTGCTTGACGCCCCGGCGCACGGCCTCGCGGGCCTCCTGCTCGAACGCAATCCTTTTCGCTGCCATGGCTTTATCTCCTTGACCTCAGATTCCCAGATTCCCGAGTCCATCGACCCCCCGCGACGCATCACGCATCACGCATCACGGACGGGCGACCTTACTTTGTTCCGTTCTCGACGACGGCGAGGATCTCGCTCTCGCTGAGGATGAGATACTCCTTGTCGTCGATCTTGACCTCGCTGCCGGCGTAGCCGCCGAAGAGGACTTTGTCGCCCTTCTTCACCTCGAGCTTCTTGATCTCCCCGTTGTCGAGGATCCGGCCCGAGCCGACCGCCACGACCGTGCCCTGCCTGGGCTTGTCCTTGGCGGTGTCCGGAAGGACGATGCCCCCGGCCGTGCGCTCTTCCGCCTCGCTGCGCTGGACCACGACCTTGTCCCGAAGAGGTTTCAGCGATGCCATATCACGCCCTCCCTTGATGACGAAGACCTGGATTCACGAATCAGACAAGCTTGTTCAGCAAACTCGGTGCCAGCCCCGCTTTGAGGGGCGCGATCATAACAATCTGCGCTTCAAATGAATAGGGGAACGTTCCGGCCGGATACCGCAAGGGAGCCAAACTGGCAGGGGTCACCTGCCGCATTCGGATTGTGGATTATGGATTGTGATTGTGGATAAGCCCCAGGACCGCTATCCGCTTTCCGGTCTCATCTGCCGAAAGGGGCGCGGAATCCGGGGCGCGGCTTCCACGGAATCTCGACCTCCGCCACCCCGTCGGGCGGGATTTCGATCTCGATCGTGACCTCCTCGCCGAGGAGATGCCAGACCCGGACGCGGCGGCGCCCCGCCTCCACCCGGTCGATCCGGAACCGTCCGGCGGCGTCGGTCAACGCATGCGAGGCCCGCTTCGTCACCACGAGGCCCGCCTGCATCCAGGGGTGGACCGTGCACCGGACGGCGAGCCGCTCCTCGAACGGAAAGGTCTTTGAAATGGCCTCCCCCCCGGGGAACCCCTCCCCCACGGCGGGGTTGAGCAATCCCCGGATCGTGACGTTGTGGGCCATCCCGTCGCTGTTTTTGAAAACGACCGGCCCCGGCGGGACGACGAGCAGGACCGGCGTGAAGAGACATCCCTTCTGGTCGAGCACCGGGACCGATTCGGCCCGGAATTCCTCGCAATGACCGTCCGCTTCGACGTACGCCCCCGCAAGACCCCGGGTGGACGGATCCACCTTGTAGATGCCGAGGTCAAGCGGGCCGGTGCCGCAGTACTTCTCGAATCCGCGCACCGAGCCGCCCACCGGGGCGATATCGTCCGAATCTACGCGGACCCGGCCCGTGAGGATTCCGAATCGCGGAGGAGTTTCGACCCGGGGCGGGGCTGGCGGGGATGCGGGCGGCGGGGCCGAGTCCCCGCACGCCGCGGCCAGGCAGAGGCCGAGCAGCCACAGCCGTCGCACTTCTTAATCTTTCTTGTCCGGCTTGTCCGGCGCCGCCGCCTTCGGGGGAGGAGCGTGCAGGCGGCTGAAATTCATGAGGTACTCCACCGTCTTCCTCAGGCCCGGGTCCACCTCTCCCCCGCCGATTTCCTTGTAGCTCTGGTCCATCGCGGTCATCGGCGTGCCCGGGTAGATGAGCGAGGGCTGGCGGAGCCACGGATAGAGCCACCGCGGGCGGAGCCGGGTCTCGGTCATCGAAAGTTCGGGCGC
>DASXTT010000054.1:0-5440 GCA_036505255.1 Planctomycetota bacterium
TCACGCGCGCGGCCAGCTTCTCGCCCAGCTCGTCGAGGTTCTCGATCACGGGGCCAATGATAGCCCCCGGCCCCGGCCGGCGCCAATGATAAGCAATCCCCGGTAGTGGTCCAGTTTCCAGATTCCAGATTCCAGATCCCCGTTTCCGAAGTTGCGAGCCTCGAGCCCGAATCCGCAAACACATCGGAGCGGCTCCGGGCGGTGAAACTCATGCCTGGGAACTTCAGGAGGCTGGGGTCTGGGAACTCGAAACGGACCCAGCGCCCAATCCCCGCCCGGTTCGCCTGCCACTCTGGCAATCCCGGGGGCGCCATCCCCGGCCGTTTCATAACTGATTGAAAAACTAATAATCGTACCAATCATCTCGCGGAGTTATCGGCATCCGATTTGCCACATTTGCGACGCCGAAACGGCGGGAATTTGGAAAGGAGGTCCGAGGTCCGAGGTTCGTCCTGGGTCCGATGTCCGGCGTCCGTCAACCGCGCCAGCGAGCCCTTTTGGGCTTGACCTTAGACCTCTTAAGGGGGGATGACGCGCGCGCTGAAATCCCCGTAGAAGGCGAAGTAGACCGCCCCGATGATCAAGGCGAAGGAGACGAGGTGGTTCCATTTCGGAAACTCCCCCAGCCACGCCATCGCGAATCCGACGAAGACCACCAGCGTGATCACCTCCTGGAGGATCTTGAGCTGGGTGGCCGAGAAGGTCCCGTGGCCCCACCGGTTCGCGGGCACCTGAAGGCAGTACTCGGGGCACGCGATGAGCCAGCTCACCAGGATGACCTGCCACAGCGGCACGCTCTTGAACTTGAGGTGGCCGTACCACGCGGCGGTCATGAAGATGTTGCTGGCGACCAGGAGCAGCACGGTGGTCATGGCTTTCCCTCGAATGGTCGGTCAGGCGAGGACGGCGCGGAGGGCGCCTTCCAGCCGGGGATATGCGAAGGTGTACCCCGATTTCTCGGCGGCGCGCGGCACGACCCGCTGGGACGACAGGAGGACCTTGGCGAACTCCCCCACGACGATCCTCAGCATGAAGCCGGGCATCGGCAGGATCGTCGGTCGGCCGAGCACGGCCCCGAGCGTCTTGGTGAATTCGCGGTTCGTGACGGCCGCCGGCGCCACGGCGTTCACCGGGCCCGAGAGGCCCGATGTCCGGGCGCCGTGCAGCAGAAGCCCGACGGCGTCGTCGAGGTGGACCCACGGCATCCATTGCGTCCCGCTCCCGAGGCGCCCCCCGAGACCCAGCTTGAAGGGCAGGAGCATCTTCTTGAGCGCCCCGCCGTCCGGGCCGAGGACGACTCCCAGCCGGGGCGTCACCACGCGGAGGCCGAGCCCCGCCGCGCGACTCGCCTCGGCCTCCCACGCGCCGCACACCTCCGCGAGGAAATCGGAGCCCGGCGGCGCGGACTCGTCGAGGGGCTCGTCCCCCCGGTCGCCGTAATAGCCGACCGCAGACACCGAGACGAGAACCCGGGGTTTCTCGCGAAGCCCTTCGATGGCTCCGACCAGATTGTGGGTTCCCGAGACGCGGCTTCGGCGGATCGCGGCCTTGCGCTTCCGCGTCCACCGCTTTTCTCCGACGCTCTCGCCGGCCAGGTTGAAGACGACCTCGATTCCGCGGAAGGCTTCGGCGGGAGGCGGCCCGCCCGCCGGGTCCCAGGCGAACAGGGAGAGGTCCGGCCCGAGAAGGGCGCGGGCGCGGTGCGGATCGCGCGTCAATACGACGGGGCGGTCCAGCTTGGCCAGGAGGCGGCGACCGATGAACCCCGTGGCTCCCGTAACGAGAGCGCGCATGTCACGAAGATAATGCGTAGGGCTCCGGAATGCAAAAAGACACGAACTTGTTAGGATGCGTCCGGATCACGGGAGGAACCCATGGCGAAAATCTTGCCGGCGAACAACGGGCCGTATCTGGTCGAAGGGGATTTCAATCTCGTCGACGCCTCGGGGAAAGCGTGGGATCTTTCGGGCCGGACGAAAGTCGCGCTCTGCCGCTGCGGACAGTCCGCGAACAAGCCGTTCTGCGACGGGTCTCACAACAAGGTCGGGTTCCAGTCGCAGGTTCAAGCCGCGAAGCTTCCGCCGCCCGGGGCCCCGAAGGCCTGATCAACCTTCCGTGAGGGAAATCGTCGGGACCCGCTCCTCCACCACCGGGCGCGGAGGGTCCTCGAATACCCCGGCGCAGCAGGTTTCCATCCGGTCCAGGAAGCCGTCGACGTCGAGCCCGAGGTACGCCGGGCGGTATCCCTCGAGATTGGCCCGCATGCGTCGGTAGAGGGACCGGGCCCCGTTCGCATTCCCGCGCCGCGCGTGGTGAAGCGTCACCGCCGCCTGGATGAGCCCGTGGAAAAAGCCCTTGCGCTCGTCGTTGACCTCGATCCAGAGGTCCTCCCAGACCTCGTGGGCCTCGAAATACTCCCGACGGTTGAAGTGATCGATGCCCCGGAGATACCGGGGGTCGGCGGTCACGGTCGGTCCTCGATCTTGATCACGTCGACCGGACATTCCTCCGCGGCGTGGCGGATCCGCTCCTCGAGCGAGAGATCCGCGTCGGGCTTCACCACGCAGTCCGTCTTCGTGACGGTGAAGACCTGCGGGCACGTCTCCTCGCAGAGGTTGCAGAGGATGCAGCCGGGCTCGATCCAGACGCGCGATATCACTCAGTCGCTCGCATGGCGCATGACGCATCACGCATCACGGGCGGCCAACCCGCAATGCGTCCTGCGTAATGCGTGATGCGCTCCCGAAATCAACGGTCCATTAAATAGGAATTGGTGACCGCGCGACAGTCTTGTGTTGAAATAGCACCCATGTCCGCCACGTCCACCGTCGTCACCGACGAGCACTTCCGCTACATCGCCCGCCGCACCCGCGGGGACGACTCCTTCCTGAAGGAGCTCAAGAGCGCGGCGGAGGCCGCGGGGATGCCCGCCATCTGGATTTCGCCGGAGCAGGCGAGCCTCATGCAGATCCTGCTGAAGGCGGCCCGCGCGCGGGAGGTGATCGAGGTCGGCACGCTCGCCGGGTATTCCGCGATCGCGATGGCCCGCGCCCTCCCCCCGGACGGGCGGGTCCGCACGATCGAGATCAACGACGCCTTCGCCGACTTCGCCGAGTCGTGGATCGCCAGGTCGGACGTCGCCGGCCGGGTCACCGTCCACCGCGGGCCGGGCCTCCAGGTGCTCCCGAATTTCGAGACCGAGTCCGCGGACGCCGCGTTTCTCGACGCGGACAAGACGAACTACCCCGGCTACCTGAAGGAGAGCCTGCGGATCGTGCGGAAGGGAGGCCTCATTCTGGTCGATAATGCTTTCGCCTTCGGCCAGCTCCTCGAAACGCGGCCGACGGACCGCGAAGTCCCCGCCGTGCGGGAGTTCAACGAGATCATGGCGAAGGAGCGGCGCGTCCACGCCATCATCGTCCCCATCGGCGACGGGCTCTGGGTCGGGGTGAAAGAGTGATCCCCGCTCCTCCGGCGTCCGTATAATGTCCGGACTCATGGACCTCGAATACGCGCGCGAAGTGCTCCGCACCGAGGCCGACGCCATCCGCTCGCTCGTCGACCGGATCGGCGAGTCCTTCAAGGCCGCCGCCGAACGGATCCGCGCCTGCGAGGGCCACGTCGTCGTCTGCGGGATGGGCAAGGCGGGCCTGATCGGACAGAAGATATCCGCCACCCTCGCTTCCACCGGGACCCCGTCCCATGTCGTGCACCCCGCGGACGCGGTGCACGGCGACCTCGGACGCATCATGAAGAAGGACGTCCTCCTGGCGCTCTCGAGTTCCGGAGAGACCGAGGAATTGCTCCGGCTCATCCCCAAGGTGCGCGAGATCGGGGCGGCGGTCATTTCGCTGACGGCGCGGAGCGACTCCTCGCTCGGGCGCGTCAGCGACGTCGTCGTCGAGCTGGGGCGGATCGAGGAGGCCTGCCCCCTCGGGCTGGCCCCCTCGGCCTCGACCACGGCGCTCCTCGCGATCGGCGACGCGCTGGCCCTGTGCGTCCAGAAGGCGCGGGGATTCAGCCCGGAGGATTACGCCTTCTTCCATCCCGCGGGCGAGCTGGGGCGCCAGCTCCAGAAGGTCGGGGACGTCATGCGGACCGGGGAACGGAATCCCATCGTCCGCGAGGAGACCCCCGTCACGGAGGCCCTCGCGCGGATCACGCGGGCCCGGGCCGGGGCGGTCAGCGTCGCCGCGGGGGACGGACGGCTGGCCGGGATCTTCACCGACGGGGACCTTCGCCGGCTCCTGAGCAAGAATCCCCAGGGGCTTTCAGAGAAGATCGGGGCCGTCATGACGCGCACGCCGACGGTGGTCCGACCCGACCAGCTCGTCGCCGACGCCCTCCGGATCCTCCGCGAGAAGCGGATCGACGAGCTGCCCGTGGTCAATGGCCGCGGGGAGCCGGTGGGCATGCTCGACATCCAGGACGTCCTCGGCGCGGGGGTGTAATGCGTCGCGCCGCCGTACTTCTCCTGCTCCTCCTGCCCGCCGCGCAGGATCCGGGCTCGAACCAGGGCGGGGGAAGTTTCTCCACCGATTCCTTCGGTCCGTTCACCTTTCTCGACCCGAGGACCGGGGAGGTCGAGGCCATGCTCTGGGGCCGGGGGACCGGGTTCAAGCGCGAGGAAGGGACGGGATATCTCGAACAGGGACGGCTGCGCGCATTTTCCCGGCCGACGGGCGATTCGACGAGCCACGATTCGGGCGTTCATCTGCTGACCCTGGTCTTCGGGCGCTGCGACGCGGAACAAGTCTCCCCGGAGAGCCGCAAGGAAGGCGTTTTCAGGTTCAGCCGGGGCGTGAGGGCCTTCCTCGACGGCGACCTCCGCCTTTCGACGGGCGACGCCTCCCTCGATCGCCAGAGCCAGATTCTCTACTGCCCGCAGGCGACCCGCCTGGTCCACTACACCTGGATCACTCCGCTCGACCTGGCCTCTCTCCTCGTCTATCTCGGACCCCCGGAAATGGAATGGATCCAGTTTCTGGGAGGGCCGACGCCGGACGTGGAGCTCACGGGCGAGGACTTCCAGTTCGATATCCGGGACGGAGTCTACACCGTTGGCCGCAAGGGCCGGCTCCGGGTGTCGGGGGAACCCGGCGCCGTGCTCCGGGGCCGCCCGGCCCAGCCCACCCGGGGACGCGACAACCGCATGGAACTTCACTCCCAGGGGCCGCTCCGGCTCCACCCGCAGATGGCGGAGTCCCCGGGCGCCTGGACCGTGGCCCACGTCACGGCGGAACGCGACGTCGTCATCGAGCACCGGTCGGTCGAGGGGTTGACGCGGACCCGGAGCGACGCGGCCTCGATCTATGTCGGAATTCCCCCGGGAGCGAAGGGGGCGGGCGATCCCCAGCCGCACTCGATCGTCCTCAAGGGCGGCGTCCGGGTCGAGGATGGCCGGGGATTCTCCGTGACCGCCGACCGGCTCGAGTGGAAT
>DASXTT010000055.1:0-8380 GCA_036505255.1 Planctomycetota bacterium
TTCCAGGAGGAAGGCGATTCCGCCTCCGCCGAGGCGGAGCTCACCCTCATCCTGGAGAATTATCCGGCGTCGGACAGCGCCCCCCGCGCCCTGCTCCTGAGGGCCCGGATCCGCCGGGACCGGTTCGACGCCATCCATTACGATCTCAGCGCCCTCGTCGACGCGAAGCGCGACTACGAGATGTTCGTGGGGGACTACCTCCGGTACGGCGATGAACCCGAACGGCTGCGCTCGCTGGGGCTCGACGCGGCGCGACTGCAGGCCATGGCGACGGAGGCGCGCGACGGCATCCGGTTCGTGACCGCGAAGCTGGCGGAGAAGGAGCTCGCGCTGGCGCGGTTCTACGTCCATCGCGGCCGCCCGAAGTCGGCGGCCGTCTACCTGGACTACATTCTCCGGAACTTCGGCGACACACCCACCGCCCCCGAAGCGAAGCGGCTTCTCGAAACCCTCCGGAAGTAACCCGACCATGAGGACGTTCGCCTGTCTCGCCGCCGCCACCCTCGCCGGTTGCGGCTACTCCGCGGGCCGGATGATCGAGCACGAGTCGGTGATGGTCCAGACCTTCGAAAACCAGGACGAGCGGCGCACGCAGGAGTTCGACCTGACGCGCGCCGTGGACCGCCAGCTGGCGGCCCGGGGCGTGCGGGTCAACGACCCCGACGCGCCCGTCGAACTGCGGGGGAAGATCCTCAAGATCACCGAGCCGTCCCTCGTCGAGAACCCCAGCGACGTCTCCATCGTCGGCGCGGTCTCCTTCAGGATCGAGGTGATCCTGGTGAGCCGCGCGACGGGCCGGGAGCTTTCGAAGGCGCAGCGGGAGGAAACCGCGACGTTCTCCACCGGGCGCTTCGAGACCCGGGAGACGGCCCGGCAGGAGGTCATCAAGAAGCTCGCGAGCTGGGTGGTGACGTTGCTGGAGAAAGACTGGTAGAATGGGTTCGATGAACCGCGACGAAGAACGCGACAACGGGGAGACGAAGGCGCCGCGCCGTCCGCGCAGCGTTCTCTTCCTCCTCATCCTCGTCTTCCTGGCCGTCATGGCCCTGATCTACGGCTCCAACCCCTTCCGGGAGCAGCAGGCCGAGGTCGGGATCCTCGAATACGAAGCCCAGCTGAAGGTGGGGAACATCGCGGAGGTCTGGATCCACGAGGGCATGGTGGAGGGCCGGCTCGCCCAGCCGAAGGCCTTCTCCTCCTCGGGGGGCCGGCCGGTCACCCGGATCCGGGCCTCGGTGCCCGAGGCCTACGGGGCGCACCCGGACGGTTTCGACCGCCTGACGAAGGGGGTCGACCCCTCGAAGGTGCACAATACCGGGCCGAGCCTCTGGCCCGCCCTCCTCATCAACATCGTGCCGTGGATCATCCTCATCGTGCTCGCGTGGTGGCTCTTCATCCGCCAGATCCGGGCGACGGGCGGCCCGGGGAACGTCCTCGCCTTCGGGCGCAGCCGGGCCAAGTTCGTGGCCCAGGAGAAGGTGCGGGTCACCTTCGACGACGTGGCCGGGATCGACGAGGCGAAGGAGGACGTGCGGGAGATCATCGAGTTCCTCAGGGACCCCGCGAAGTTCACGCGGCTCGGCGGGCGCATCCCGCGGGGCGTCCTCCTCGTGGGCCCGCCGGGGACGGGCAAGACGCTCCTCGCGAAGGCGATCGCGGGCGAGGCGGGCGTGCCCTTCCTCTCGATCACGGGCAGCGACTTCGTCGAGATGTTCGTCGGCGTGGGTGCGGCGCGCGTCCGCGACCTCTTCAACACCGCCAAGGAGAAGTCCCCCTGCATCGTCTTCATCGACGAGATCGACGCGGTCGGGCGGCGCCGGGGCACGGGCCTCGGCGGCGGCCACGACGAGCGGGAGCAGACGCTCAACCAGATCCTCGTCGAGATGGACGGCTTCGACACGGACGAGGGCGTCATCGTCATCGCCGCGACGAACCGGCCCGACGTTCTCGATCCGGCCCTCCTGCGCCCCGGCCGGTTCGACCGCGAAGTCGTCATCGACCTTCCGGACATCAAGGGCCGCGAGGAGATCCTCAAGGTCCACACGAAGCGGGTGAAGCTCGCCCGCGACGTGGACCTCCGGACGATCGCCCGCGCGACCCCGGGGTTCTCCGGCGCCGACCTCGCCAACCTCGTGAACGAGGCCGCCATCATCGCCACGATGAAGCGGAAGGACGCGGTGGAGCTGTCGGACCTCGAGGAGGCGCGCGACAAGGTCCTCTGGGGCCGCCAGAAGAAGTCGCGGGTCATCCTCGAGGAAGAGAAGAAACTGACCGCCTACCACGAGGGAGGCCACACGCTCGTTTCGGTCCTCCTGGCGCCCGACACCGATCCCGTCCACAAGGTGACGGTGATCCCGCGCGGCCGCATGGGGGGCGGGACGCTCTTCCTCCCGGACCGGGACCGGTACGGGCTGAGCCTCAAGCGCTGCAAGGCGCGGCTCGCGGTGGCCTTCGGCGGCCGCGTGGGCGAGGAGACGTTCATCGGCGACATCTCCTCGGGCGCCCAGGACGACATCAAGCAGGCGACGGAGCTGGCCCGGACCATGGTGTGCGAGTGGGGCATGAGCGAAAAGCTCGGCCCGATCCGCTACACCGAGAACGAGGAGCACATGTTCCTGGGCCGGGAGATCACCAAGACCCGCACGATCTCCGACGAGACCATGAACCTCATCGACACCGAGGTCCACGCGCTCCTCAACGAGGCGCTGCGGACCGCGCGCGACCTGGTCACCCGCCACAAGGAGAAGGTCGAGGCCGTCGCCGCGGCGCTCATGAAGTACGAGACCCTCTCCGGCGAAGAGGTCACCATGATCGTCGAGGGGAAGGATTTCGAGGCCTCCAAGCAGCGCCAGCTCCGCGAGGACCGGGCGCGCCAGGACGAGCGGGACGCCGAGGACAAGCGCCGCTCGTCGACCCCGGGCGGCTGGAAGCCGGCCTCCTCCTCCGGCCCGCATCCGCTCCCGGGCGCGACCCAGGCCTGATGAGATCCAACCACGTCCCGCGAGTGCTTCGAGCTCCGGATCCGACGCTTCCGAGGTCGGCAAGCTTTTCGTGGGTCATCCACGACGGCCGCCGCATCCGGACCGGCACCGCCGTGGAGCTCCGCCCCGCCTTCCGCGACCTCCTCCGCGACTATCGCCGCCGCGATTTCATCGTCCCCTACCCCGGGGGGTCCCTGAGATTCGGCGGGCGCACGCTCGTCATGGGCGTCCTCAACGTGACCCCCGACTCCTTCTCCGACGGCGGACTTCACCTCGACCCCGATCGGGCCGTGTCGGCGGGGCTCGCGATGGAGGGGGCCGACGTGCTCGACGTCGGGGGCGAATCGACCCGGCCGGGCGCCGAACCCGTTTCCGCCGCGGAGGAGATCCGACGGGTGGAGCCCGTCGTGCGCGGGCTCGCCCGGCGCGGCCGGCTCGTCTCGATCGACACGGCCAAGCCGGCGGTCGCCCGCGCCGCCTTTGCCGCCGGCGCTCGGATCCTCAACGACGTCACGGCGCTCGCCGACCCCGATCTCGCCCGCGAAGCGGTCCGCGCGCGGGTCCCGGTCGTGCTCATGCACATGAAGGGGACGCCCCGGACGATGCAGCGGGACCCCGTCTACCGGGACGTCGTCGCGGAAATCGCCGATTTCCTCCACGAGCGCATGGACCGGGCGTTGTCCGCCGGAATACCCCGTGCTAGAATCCTTCTGGACCCGGGGATCGGGTTCGGGAAAAGGCCCGAACACAATCTGGAGATCCTGCGGCGGCTCGAGGAGCTCCGCTCCCTGGGGCGTCCCGTCGTCGTCGGCACCTCGCGGAAGAGCTTCATCGGCCACGTCCTCGGACGGCCCGTCGGGGAGCGCCGCGACGGCACCGCCGCCACGGTGACGGCGGCCGTGCTTCGGGGCGCCGACATGGTCCGGGTCCACGACGTCCGAGAAATGGCCGACGCGGCCCGGATGGCCGACCGGATGAAATAGATCCCCGCAAACCGGGAGCCGGAGTTGGACTTCCAGGAGATCCTGAGGCTCCAGTCGCTCGCCGAGATCGTGATCCTGGCGGCGGCGTATTTCCTCATCCTGAACTCGATCCGCGGCACCCGCGGCGCCGGCATCCTCAAGGGCCTCATCTTCTTCTTCGTCCTCGCCTTCTTCGGGACGATGGGCATGGCCCGGCTGCTCGGCCTCCACCGGATCGAGCAGGTGCTCCAGTTCGTCCTCGGAGGCTCGTCGATCGCCGCGATCGTCATCTTCGCCCCGGAGCTGCGCCGCTTCCTCCTGCGGCTGGCCCAGTCGCCCCTGCTCTCCCCGATCTTCCGCGGCGGATCCTCGAAGGTGGTCGACCAGCTCGTGACGGCGACCGTCCGCCTCTCGAAGAACCGGATCGGCGCCCTCATCGCCATCGAGCGCGACGTGGGCCTCGGGGACTACGTCGAGAAGGGGTCGCGGATCGACGCGGCCGTGACGAGCGAGCTCCTGGAGACGATCTTCTTCCCGGGCAACCCGCTCCACGACGGGGCCGTCGTCATCCAGCACGAGCGCATCGCCGCCGCGGCGTGCTTCTTCCCGCTGTCCGAGGACGACAAGCTCGCCAAGTCGATGGGGACCCGCCACCGCGCCGCCCTCGGCGTGTGCGAGGAGACCGACGCCGTGGTGATCGTGGTCTCGGAGGAGACGGGGCGCATCTCGATCTGCACGAACCGGAAGCTCAAGACCGACCTCACGCGCGAGGCCCTCGAGCAGGAGCTCCGCGAGCTCTACGAGCGCGGCACCCTCTCCCTCCGCACCAAGAGGTTCTTCTCGCCCCCCTCCATGCCCGCGATGCCCGCGGCCCCCGGCGGATCCAACGGCAACCCTTCTGAGGAGGAGGCCCGGAAGAAGGCGGCCGCCGCCGGAGAAGAGCCCAAGGAGAAGGCCCCGTGAAGTGGCTCTCGAACAATTACAGCACCATGGCGATGGCGTTCTTCCTTTCGCTCGTGACGGTCGTGGTCCTCACGAAACGGCCGGACGCCGAGACCCAGGTGACGATCTACGCCCAGTTCACCCCCGTGGTCCGGGCGGACGTCACCTCGCTGCGGTACGTCGCGGACAACCAGGAGGTCACGGACCGGATCCTCGTGACGATCTCGGGCGACCGGCCGCAGATCGAGGTCATCCAGCTGACCTGCCGGCCCATCCTCGACGAGGGGAAATTCCCCGCCGATCCGGCGAAGCGGCAGATCACCCTCCAGCTCACCTCCCACGATTTCGGCATCACCGCCGAGATGGCCAAGCGCATCACCGTCCAGCCCGTCACGCTGCGGATCCATTACTCGCGCTTCGAGGTCAAGTCCCTGCCGGTCCGGGTCCTGTCGACGGACCTCGTCGACCGGCCGAAGGCGGGGTTCAAGGTGGAGGGCGTCCGCGCCGTCCCCCCGGAAATCAAAGTCCGGCTCCCGGCGGACAACGCGATCAAGGCGCTCCCGATCCGTCCCATCCGGATCAGCGGCCGTTCGGCGTCCTTCGTGGCGCCCGGGGACCTCGACACCGAAAACTCCGATCTCCGCGAGGTGAAGGCCCAGGAGGCCTTCACGGTCGAGGTGGACATCGTGCCGGTGCAGTTCCTGCTGGAGCTGGGCGACGTGCCCGTCTGCCTCTCGAAGCCGACCCTCGCGGGCATCGCCGCCGAGCTCCTCGAGCCCAAGGCGGTGCGGGTGATCCTTGACGGGCCCGAAGAAGTCGTCAAGTCGGTCCATCCCGAGCAGCTCCACGTCTTCGTGAAGCTCGACTGGCCGCCGGGAGCGAAGCCGGGCGATTTTTCGTTCCCCATCCGGTGCGACGTGGCCGACGAGGCCCTCCGGCGGGTGGTCCGGGTCCGGCTCCATACCGGCGAACGCGCCACGGCGGTGGTCCGGGTGACCAAGACCTAGGCTCTCCATGGCGCTCTTCGGCACCGACGGCATCCGGGCGCGGGCGGGCGAGGGCCCCCTCTCCTCCGAAAGCGTGCGGCGGCTCGGCCGCGCGCTCGGCACCCTGCTCCGGGAGGCGCCGAAAATTTTCCTTCCCCGGGTGAGTTCCTCCGTGCGCCGGGCCCTGCGGCTCCCCACGCGCCTTTCCGGCCGGCGCGTGGTGATCGGCCGGGACACGCGCGCCTCGGGCCCGGACATCGAGAAGGACCTCCTTCACTCCATGGGGGTCCACGCGATCCGGGTCGGCGTGGTCCCCACCCCGGGCGTGGCCTACCTCGCGCGCCGCTGGAAGGCCGCCCTCGGGATCGTCATCTCCGCCTCCCACAACCCGGCCCACGACAACGGCATCAAGGTGATCTCCGGCGAGGGATTCAAGATTCCGGACGCGGCCGAAGCGCGCGTGGAGGAGGTCTGGGCCGCCTCGGAACCGGGGCAGAGGCCCGGCACCTCGGAGCGCCGGGACGCCTCTCCCTACATCCGGTTCCTGCGGTCGCAGCTCCCGGCGGGCCGGCCCCTGAAAGGGATGCGGCTCGTGATCGATTGCGCCCACGGCGCCGCCTCCCCCTTCGCGCCGCGCCTCTTCCGGTCCATGGGCGCCGGCGTGAAGGTCATGCACGCGGACCCCGACGGGCTCAACATCAACGAGGGCGCGGGGGCGCTCCACCCGGACCGGCTCGCGGCGGCCGTGCGGGAGGCGAAGGCGGACCTCGGCGCCGCGTACGACGGCGACGCCGACCGGTGCATCCTCGTCGACGAGAACGGCGAGGTGCGCGACGGCGATCACATCCTGGCGTTCTGCTCCAGGTCCATGAAACGGAACCGGACGCTCGGGGGCGCTTCGGTCGTTTCCACGGTGATGGCCAACCTCGGCCTGGAGAAATACCTGCGGACCCTGGGCCTCCGGCTCGACCGGGTCAAGGTGGGCGACAAGTTCGTTGCGGAGGAGATGATGCGGACCGGCGCGCGGCTCGGGGGGGAGCAGTCCGGCCACGTCATCTTCCTCGACGCGGCCACCGCGGGGGACGGCATCCTGACCACCCTGCGCGTGCTCCGGGTCCTCCTCGAGGAGAAGCGCCCGCTGAGCGCCCTCTGCGCGGGCCTGACGAAAGCTCCTCAAGTCCTCCTGAACGTTCCGGTGCGGGAGAAGCCCGACCTGGGTTCCGTCCCCGCCGTCCGGGAGGCGGTCGCGGCCGCGGAACGCGAACTCGACGGCGACGGCCGGATTCTTCTGCGCTACTCGGGGACCGAGCCCCTATGTCGCGTCATGGTGGAAGGAATGGACGGCGACAAGGTGCGGCGGACGGCGGAGGCGGTGGCGGTCGCCGTGCGCGGGGCGATCGGCCTATGAGGGTGCTTGTCCTGGCGGCGGCCCTGGCGTTGCTCGCCGGCTGCGGCCGCAAGCCCGACCCTCCGGCGCCCGCGGGGAAACCGGCGCCCCCGGAACTTCCGGCCCTGGCCGACGTCCGGGCCTCCGAGGATTTCGCCAGTGACGAGTTCGTCGAGCTGCCCCCCGGCGGCCCGGCGGCCTTCGGGTGGGACCTCGGCCAGGACGTCCACCACTACTACTCCTGCGAGGAGGAGTCCTTCGCCCTCCTGACGACCTCGGCCCGCGGCGAGTCGACGAAGATCCACATGCGCTCGCGCAACGACGGGGGGGCGGAGTTCGTCGGAGGGGGCAACGGCCGGGGCGAACTCTTCTACAAGAGCGCGCCCCGGGCGCAGTGGATCAACGACGAGGCCGTCTCCTCCGAGGAGCTGAACAAGATCCGGGCCGTGGTCTACCGGTGCCTGGTCCGCGAGGACGGCGGCTTCACGGAATCGCGCAAGTTGTCCGGGGACACGAACTACCCGATGCTCGACGTCTACTTCGCCCTGCCCGGGCGCGGCCTCGAGCCGGGCGGCAAGGATACGCGCGAGATCCACGTCGACGCCGGCGCCGAAGATTTCAAGTACCACGGGCGGCAGGAGATCGTCCACGCGGGTCGGCGCAAGGTGGGCCGCTTCGAATGCGTGAAGCTGCTGTCGAAGGTGGATGTCGATCTCACCCCGCCCTTCGACGGCCACGGGCGGCTCGTGGGATGGATCGCGGGGTACTTCGATTCCCAGGCGCGTCGCTTCGTCCGCGTCGACGCCTCCCTCGCCCTCGCGGCGGATTTGCGGAAGCTCATGAGGCCGCAAGATCCGACGATCGAGCCGTTCTGGAACCTGGTCAGCACCCAGTTCCACACCCGCGTGACGCTCAAGCTCAAGGATTGATTCGTTCGAAGCGATCAGCACTCGGCACTCGGCACTCGGCGCTCAGCGGTCAGGCGCGATCAGCATTCAGCTTTCTGAAGTCCTTCATTTCCGATCCAACACGGTGTGAGTGAGGTGCGTTCTGGTCCGAATCTTTTCCGGCTGAATGTCGAATGCCGATCGCTGAATGCTGCCCCATTGATTCAAGGCAGCA
>DASXTT010000056.1:0-8628 GCA_036505255.1 Planctomycetota bacterium
GGCGAGGCGGACGTCATCACGATGCTCCGCGGCCTGCGCGACAAGTACGAGGACTCCCACAAGGTGGCGATCCGCGACGACGCGCTCGTCGCCGCGGCCCAGCTCGGCAGCCGGTACATCGCGGGGCGCCAGCATCCGGACAAGGGCGTCGATCTCATGGACACGGCGGCCGCGCGGGTCGGGATCACCCTCACGTCGAAGCCCGACACGCTGCAGGACGTGGAGCGGAGGATCCAGACCCTCGATCGGGAGCTGGCCGCCCACAAGCGCGACAAGGCGGGCGGGGTTCCCGGGAGGGATCCGCGGATCGCGGAGCTCGACCAGGAAATCGCAGCCTCCAAAACGGAGCAGAAAACGCTCACGGAGCGGTGGCAGAAGGAGAAGACCGCGGTCGACAGGGTCCTGGCGATCCGGCGGCAGATCGAGGGCGGCTCGAAGCCGAAGCGGGGCGAGACGATCAAGCGCGAGAAGGAGCCGAAGAAGGACCCGGCCACGCTCGCGAAGGAACATGACGCGGCCCTCGCCGAGCTGAGGGAGATCCAGGGCAAGGACGCGCTCATGCATCTCGAGGTCAGCGCGGAGGTCATCGCCAAGGTCATCGCGGACTGGACGGGCATCCCCATCGGGAAGATGGTGCGCGACGAGGCCGCCTCCGTGCTGAAGATCGAGGAGAACCTCCGGGGCCGGATCAAGGGGCAGGACCACGTCCTCGACGTGATCGGCCGCGGCATCCGCGCCGCCAAGGCGGGGCTCAAGAATCCCAAGCAGCCCATGGGCGCCTTCCTGTTCGTGGGCCCCAGCGGCGTGGGCAAGACGGAGTGCGCCCTCGGCGTGGCCGACCAGCTGTTCGGCGGCGAGCGGTCGCTCACGGTGATCAACATGTCCGAATTCCAGGAGAAGCACACGGTCTCGCGGCTCATCGGATCGCCGCCGGGCTACGTGGGATACGGGGAGGGCGGCGTCCTCACCGAGGCGGTCCGGCAGAAGCCGTACTCCTGCGTCCTGCTCGACGAGGTGGAGAAGGCGGATCCCGACGTGATGAACCTCTTCTACCAGGTGTTCGACAAGGGCACGCTCGCGGACGGCGAGGGACGCGAGGTCGACTTCAAGGACACGGTGATCTTCATGACGAGCAACCTCGCCTCGGACATCATCATGGCCGCGTGCCAGGGCGGGAATCCGGACGTCGAGGCGCTGACGGCCTCGATCCGGCCCGTGCTGAGCAAGCACTTCAAGCCGGCGCTCCTCGCGCGCATGACGATCGTGCCCTTCTATCCGATCTCCGGCGACGCGATGAAGGAGATCGTGGCCCTGAAGATCGCGGCGCTCGGGTCCCGGCTCAAGCAGAGCCACAAGATGAAGCTGGAGCTCGATCCGAGGGTGATCGACGTGATCGCTGAGCGGTGCACGGAGGTGGAGACGGGCGCGCGCAACATCGACCACATCCTGTCGGGGTCGATCCTGCCGCGCGTCTCCTCGGAACTTCTCACGCAGATGAGCCGGGGGCCGCTTCCCGAGCGGCTGAAGATCGGCGTCGGCGAAAACGGGGATTTCACGTACACGTTCTCGAACTGACCGGGGCCGGGAGTTTCCGGACCAGCACAAGGAGCCCGCCATGGGGAAGGTGATCCAGATCGAGCTCGAGGGGTTCGACGAAGGGGCGTTCAGCGTCCTCTCCTTCGGCGGCACCGAGTCGCTCTCGTCGCTCTGGTCGTACGCGATCACGCTCGCCGCCAAGGATCCGATCCACAACTTCGACGACCTCCTCGAGGCGAAGGCCCACCTCAGCTTCGGGGACCCCGCCGTCCATGTCCGCGGCATGCTCTGCTCGGTCCAGCAGGGGTACGACGCCGCCTGGACCGCGGGATCGGGCCGGCTGACCCGGGTCGACGTGGTCATGGTGCCGGAGCTGTGGAAACTCACGCTGTACAACCAGACCCGGTTCTTCCGGGACATGAGCGTGCCCGACATCATCCAGGACGTGATCTCCCAGCACGGGCTCACCGTCGAGCTGAGCTGCCGCGGCACCCATCCCACCCGGGAATCGGTCCTGCAGTACCAGGAGACCGACCTCGATTTCATCCAGCGCCTGGCCGAGCACGAGGGCATCCACTATCACCACGTCCACTCCGACGACAAGGAGGCGCTGATCTTCGGCGACTCCAACTCGGCCTTCGGCCCGATCACCGGCGACGCCGACATTCCGCTGCGGACCCCGAAGATCCTCGAGGGGAAGGGCAATCTCGGGCCCTGGGGGCAGGAGCAGACGATCGTCCGCTTCCAGAGCCGGCAGAGGTTCGTGCCCAAGAAGGTGATCCTCCAGGACTACAACGACCAGGATCCCGGCAAGAGCCTGAAAGTCGAGGGCGAGGCCCCGGGCAAGGCGTCCGACGGGATCCAGTACTACTTCGCGGAAAACTACAAGAAGACGCCCGAGGGAGACGAGCTGACGAAATTCCGGAAGGAAGAGATCATCGCCCGCAAGCGGGCCTATTTCGGCGCCGGCAACGTCCACCGGCTCTTCGCCGGGGGCACCTTCAAGCTGGTGGAGACGGACGCCATCGACGCCGGCCTGAGCCAGGAATACCTCGTCACGGAATTCCACGCGGAGGGGAGCCAGCCGGTCGATCACGCTCCGGTGGAGGAGGGCTTCCACTACGCGAACAACTTCACCTGCATTCCGGAGTCGATCGTGTTCCGCCCCGAGCGGCGCACCCCGTGGCCCGTGATGCCGCCCCTGGTTCACGCCAAGGTCATCGCCTCGGGAGAATACGCGGACGTCGAGGACCAGGGACGCTACCGCGTGCAGTTCGTGTTTGACATCGAGGGCGCGGGATCGATCCCGCTCCGCCTCATGGAGCCCTACGTCGGGGCGGATTACGGCTTCCACGCCCCCCTGCACGAGGGGGTGGAGGTCCTGGTCGCCTTCGAGAACGGCGACCCGGACCGGCCCATCATCGTGTCGGCCGCGCACAATCCGGATTTCCCCAACACGGTGAAGAGCGGCAACCACACCCAGTCCATCTGGCGCAGCGGCGGCAACAACGAGATCAAGATGGAGGACACCGGCGGAAGCCAGGATTTCTACATCCACGCCTCGAAGGACTACACGACCAAGGTCGAGAACGACAAAACCGGGAACATCGGCAACGACGAGAAGGTCGAGGTCAAGAACAACCGGGAACGCAAAGTGGGCGTCGACGAGAAAATCGAGATCGGCTCCAACCGCGAAAAGAAGGTGGGGGCCGACGAGAAGATCGAGATCGGCGCCAACCAGGACATCAAGGTCGGGGGCAATCTTACCGAGGCCGTCGACGGCAACAAGACGGGCGAGGTCAAGGGGAACCTCGACGAAAAGGTCGACGGCAACATGACGCTGTCCGTCACCGGAACCAGCGACATGACGTACACCGGCGACCAGACCGTCACCCTGAGCGGGAAGTCCACCGTCGACATCGGCGGGGACGCCACGATCACGATCGGCGGCAAGAAGGCGGAATCCATCGGGAGCGACTCGGAGCTGACGGTGGGCGGCGATCTTTCGGAAACCGTCGGAGGCGACATCAACCTGGAGGCGGGAGGGGACCTCAACGCGGAGGCCGGCGGGGACGTCTCCATCGAAGCCACCGTCGAATTCTCGGCCAGCGGCCTCAAGATGGGGTTGGAAGGCAAGGCCGAGGCCGAATTGAAATCGGACGGCACGCTCTCCCTCGAAGGCGGCGGGGGCATCGAAATGAAGGGGAGCAAGTTCGAGTTGAAATCGGATGGCGAGGCCACCCTCAAAGGCTCCGTAATCAAACTGAATTAGGAAGACCCGGTGCGGATCTTCTGCGAACCTCCCTGGTCGGTCGCGTGGATGGTCACGCGCGTCCGGCCCCCGGCGCTCTCCGCGACCTTCGTCGTGAAGGGGGCGTTCGTCCTCAAGCCCGGCGGCCCCGCCGAACCGGCGCCGAAGGCGGAGTTGCCCTCCGGGGACAAGCACCAGGAGGACGACGAGAAGAAGCCGCTCACGTACGTCTCGGATTTCGCCCCCCTGAAGCCCCGGACCGACCTCCTGCTTCTCGCCGCCTGCCACGCGCCGGGAGGCAAGTCCGCCGCCGTACTTCGGGCCGGCTTCAGCGTCGGCGCGTTCGCCAAGACCGTCGCCGTCATCGGCAAGCGCCGCTGGAAGCCCGGTCTCTTGGCCATGGGGCAGACCGAGCCGGAACCCTTCAAGTCGATGCCCGTCACGTGGGACCGTGCCTACGGGGGCAAGGGGTACAAGAAGAACCCGGTCGGATGCGGCCGCGTGAAAGAGGCGGGCGATCTCCCGAACATCGAGAATCCGGACCGCCTCCTGCGGGGCCCCGCCGACGCGATCGACCCCGCAGGGTTCGCGCCGGTCCACCCCGCGTGGGAGCCCCGATCGGACCTCAAGGGCACCTTCAAGGCGAAATGGCTCGCGGAGCGCTGGCCCTGGTTCCCGGAGGATTTCGACTTCGGCATCTACAACGGTGCGCCCCGCGATCAGCAGATCGAAGGCGCCCTGAAAGGCGACGAGGAGCTGACTTTCGACAACCTCCATCCGGCGCACGCGAAATTCACGTCGCGACTTCCCGGGCTTCGCGCGCGCTGTTTCGTGGGCGAGAAGGTCGACGGGAAGGCCTCCTTCCGGGAGGTCCCGCTCAAGCTCGACACCCTCTGGATCGATCTCGAGGCCGGGAAGCTCGTCCTCGTGTGGCGGGGGATGATCGACGTCCGGTCGCTCAAGCTCAAGGAGCTGGAGGGCGTCCTGATCCGCGCCGAGTCGCTGAAGGATCCTCCGCTCCCCCTGGACCAGGTCCGCGCGGCCTTCGAGGCGCAGATGGCGGCCCTGGCCGCTCCGCCAGAGATGGAGGAGCCCGCCCCACCCGCCGCGGCCCTGCCGTCTCCGGCGCCCAAGGCCACCGCCGAGGGAGTCAAAGGGGCCCTGGCCGCGGGTAGGAGCCTGGCGAACACGGACCTTTCGAGAGCCGATCTCACCGGACTCGACCTCGCCGGCCGCGACCTGCACGGCGCGGTTCTCGAGGGCGCCTCGCTCAAGAAGGCGAAACTGGCGGGAGCCAACCTGATGGATGCGGACCTCACCCGCGCGGATCTCTCCGAGGCCGATCTCACCGGAGCCAATCTCAAGAACGCCGACCTTACGCGCGCCCGGCTCCCGAAGGCGATCCTCAAGAAGGCCAAGCTCGACGGGGCGAAGTTCGAGCGCGCCAACCTGGCGGAAGCGGACCTCGACGAATGCGAAGGGAAGATGACCTCCTTCTTCCGGGCGACGCTCAAGGGCGCCAAGCTCCGAAAGGCGAAATTCGGCCTGACCGACTTCACGAAAGCGGTCCTCGATGGAGCCGATTTCTCCGGGGCGGAGCTGAAGGCGACCGACATCGGAGGGGCCTCGGCGGCCGGGGCCCTTTTCCGCGAGGCCGACCTCACGAATTTCCGGGCCTCGACCCGGACGAACGCCCGGAAGGCGGATTTCAAACTGGCGAAAGGCGCAAAGACGGTCTGGATCGACGCCGCCCTCGATGGCGCGGATTTCTCGGGCGCCCAGCTGCCGGGGGCGGACTTCACGGGCGCCTCGCTCGCGGGGGCGATCTTCAAGAGGGGGGATTTCACGAAGGGGTCGTTCGCGGACGCGGACCTGCGAAAGGCGTCGCTGCCCCAGGTGAATCTCCTGCGCGCCAGCTTCGAGCGGGCGGACCTCGGAGGCGCCGATTTCCAGGGCTCGAACCTGTACGAGGCCGACTTCTGGGACGCGAAGACCGCGGGGGCCGACTTCAAGGGCGCCAACCTCAAGAAGACCAGGCTTGGATAGGACCATGGCCGGAACTCCGCTGACCCGAAAAGAGATTCTCGCGCGGCTGGCCGCAGCCGGCTCGTTCTCGGGCGCCGATCTCAGGGGAGCCGACATGCGCGAGCTGAACCTGGCCGGGGTGGATTTTACGGGGGCCGACCTGACCCAGGCGCGCCTGGACGGGTCCAGCCTGCGAAAAGCCAAGCTCAGCGGCAGCCGGATGGCGGGAGCCACCATCGCGGGCACCCTCCTGCTTGAGGCCACGGTCGAGGTGCCCCGGATCCTCGAAGCCGACCTGCGCGGGGCGATGCTCGCCGGGAGCAAGTTCGCCGCCGCCGATTTCTCCGGCCGCGACCTGACGGGATGCGTCCTCGCGGAATGCGACCTGCGCGGGGCGAAGTTCTCGGGATCCCGGCTCAAGGGGACCGATTTCACCTCCGCGAACCTCGAGGGGGCCGACTTCAGGAAGGCGACGATGGACGGACCCATTTTCGACAAGGCGAACCTCCCGAAGGCGGACTTCGCGGGCGCGGCGGTGACCGCCGCGAGTTTCGCGGGGGCCTCGCTCGACGGGACGAACCTGGGCGAATCCCGGTTCACCTCGACCGACTTTACAGGGATCGATCTCTCCAAGGCGCGCATCGCCTTGACGGCGTTCCCGAAGTGCACGCTCGCGGGCGTCGCGCTCGCCCAGCGGGATCTCCGGAAGTGCGACTTCTCCGACGCGGACCTCGCGGGCGCCGACCTCGCGGGGGCGAACCTGGCGGAGGCCATCCTCGCGAAAGCCGACCTGACGGGCGCCAAGCTGAAGGGGGCGACCCTGACGTCCGTGTCGGCGCCTTTCGCGGTCTTCGACGGAGCGGACCTCGAGGGGGCGAAACTCGGAGGGGCCGACTTCAAGCTGGCGTCCTTCGCCGGGGCGAAGCTCAGGGGGGCGAATCTCGCCCGGGCCAACCTGCACCAGGCGGTTCTTGTGAAGGCCGACTTCACGCTCGCGGTCCTGCACGAGACGAACCTGGCGCACGCCGACCTGTCCTTCGCCGTCGTCGAAGGGGCCGATTTTACGAAGGCGGACCTGCTCGGAGCCAACCTGCACGGGGTTCGGGAGCAGGTGGCGCGGTGGGACGGCGCAAACCTGAAGCTGGTGAAGCGGACGGATATGGACCGGCTGGACGCGGAAGCCTGGAAGCCGCCCCCCCTGGAGAAGAAGTGATTCTGGATTCTGGCTCGTTCCATGATCCACGATCCGGACACGGAGGAATCATGCTGACGGAAACGACGGCGCAGCTCGGGTCCGCGAAAGTCCTCGCCGTGGACGGCGCCCGGGTGAGGCTTTCAATCGGTGAGGGCGAAACATGGGCCGCGCTCGCGCTGGCCTTCCCCTACCGGCCCGCGCCGGGAGACACGGTGCTCGCGATCGGGCAGGAAGACGCGTGGTACGTCATCGGCGTCCTCCAGGGCCGGGGCCTCACGTCGTTCGAGGCGCCCGGCGACCTCGAGATTCGGGCCCCGAACGGTTCGATCGGCCTGGTCGCGGCGGAGGGGGTCCGCATCGAGGCGCCCGAGGTGGAACTGAGGGCGGACCGGCTCGAACTGGCGGCCCGGTCGGTGTTCGAGCGTTTCATCCGCGCCTATCGGCGCGTGTCGGAGGCGTTCCACCTGCGGGCGGGTTCCGTGCGCTCGGTCGTGGACGAGTCGTGGGACGTGCGCGCCGGCCGGATCACGGAGCGCGCCACCGGGGACGTGCGGATCGACGGCGAGAAGATCCATCTCGGATAGGAGGCGCCATGTTTCCCGCATCGAGCAAGGGCGGCGGCATGGCCATGGGCTTCCCCGATGTATGCAAGACTCCGGCGCCCCCGGCGCCGCCGATTCCGATTCCCTATCCGAACATCGCGCAGGTGGCCTCGGCAAGCTCGGGCACCTGTTCGTCCAAGGTCAAGATCGCGAACCAGCCCGTCGTCACAAAGGACACGGAAATCCCGATGTCGAGCGGGGACGAGGCCGGGGTCGCGGGGGGCGTGATGTCGAGCTGTAACATGGGGAAGTGCGTGTTCAAGATGGGTTCGTCCACCGTGAAGGCGGAGGGGAAGGATGTCGCCCACTTGACGAGCATGGTGTCGCACAACAAGGACAATTTCCCCGCGGGGATGCAGATCGCGCCCAGCCAGGTGCAGGTGATCGTGGGCGCGTGAGCGGCTCCGAGCGAATCTGAACTTACATGGTCGACTACATCGTGGGCAACACCGATCCGCCGGTGGCCCGGGATCCGGGGGCGGGGGTCTGGAATTCCGAGCCGCGCACCCTTGAGATGATCCTGAAGAAGGCGGCCATCCTGGATATTCTTCCGAGCGCCGCGATCGTGGTCGGCGACGACGCCGCCAAGCACATGCTCCATTACATGCGGAACGTGGGAACGGACTACACGATCGATCTGGAGGACATGCTCGACGACGTCCCGGCGGCCCGGGCGAACTACAACCTCGAGCTCGAAGAGGCCAAGAGGTTCGTGGAGACCCTCGCTCCCGGCGTACACGAGATCGCCTCCACCCGGATCACCCCGCACCTCTACAACACCAAGGCTGAAAGCTACAACTGGTACTTCGCCATCGGGGGGTACTCCGCGTGGGGCAAGGGGCTCGCCACGGTCGATCCCTCGGGGTCCTACCAGCTCAATTTCGAGTACAAGTTCTTCGACCGCTACAACTGGGACGGCGGAAAGAAGGTGACCCTGTTCGGCATCGAGATCACCGACGAGTTCATGGCCAGATTTCATCGCGAGGGGCTGGCCATGGAGTTCGATTGCTGGGCTCTTT
>DASXTT010000057.1:0-10380 GCA_036505255.1 Planctomycetota bacterium
AGGGGACCCTCCGCATGCTCCGGTCGCACGAGGCCTCGCTGGAGCGGTCCAGGGCGGAGAACAAGAACCGGCTCGTGGACGAGAAAATCCGGCTCGGCGCGGAAATCCAGGACAAGTACCGCGAGGACGTGGACCAGCAGCAGCAGGCGGAGCGGTCGCGGCTGGAGGACCTGTCCCGGCGGCAGGAGATGCTGCTCCGGAGCGTGGACCAGCGCCGCGAGCGGAAATTCTGGGAGTCGGAGACGCGGGCCGCGGCCGAGGAAATGGCGCTTCACGAGCAGGCCAAGACCGAGCTGGAGCGCCGGACCGGCCTCCACTCCGGGGCGGGCGAGGATCTCTCCGTAAAGGAACACCGGGACCTGGAGCGGCTGGGGTCGGAGTGGAAGCGGCTCCTGGAGGAATTCTCCCGGACGACGAAGGAAGCCCGCGCGATGGCCGCGGGGTTGAATCGCGCCTGGAGCGATCCCGCGTGGGAGGACCCGAAGCTGCCGTCCGTTTTCCCCGACGCCGTCTTCCTGGGCGACGCGCGGATCGATTTGAAAACCCTCGCGGGCGGAGCGGAGGGCGATGAGCTCTTCGCCTACCCGGCCGACGCCCGGGTCGCGATTCCCCTCGTCCTCAGCTATCCGGCGAAAGGGTCCCTCCTCCTCAGCGTGGATCCCGGCAGCCGGGGCCGGGCCCACGAGGTGCTCCTCGGGACCATCCTGCGCGTCCTGAGCTCCTTTCCGGCCGGGAAGGCGAAGTTCCTCCTGGTCGATCCCGTCGGGCTCGGCCAGAGCTTCTCGGCGCTCATGCACCTGGCCGATTTCGACGAGTCCCTCGTCGGAGGCCGGATCTGGACCGAGCCCTCCCACATCGAAAAGAAGCTCCTGGAGCTGACGGAGCACCTCGAGAAGGTCATCCAGAAGTATCTCCGCAACCGGTACGCCTCGATCGCCGAATACAATCCCGAGGTCGGGCCGCTGGCCGAGCCGTACCGGTTCCTCGTCGTCTCCGACTTCCCCTCGGGTTTCACGGAGCTCGGCCTCGAGCGGCTGGGGAGCATCGTCGCCAGCGGGGCGCGGTGCGGGGTTTACACGCTCATCCTGCACGACGCGCGGCAGAAACTGCCGGCCTCCATCCCGATGGCGAGGCTCCAGCAGGGCAGCCTCGTCTTCAATTCATCCGGCGGCGGTCTCACGCTGGCCGACGACGTCCTCCAGGGGAGCGTCCTCGAGACGGAGACTCCCCCCGCGGCGGCGCGGCTGACCTCGCTGCTGACCTCCATCGGGCGCCGGTGCGCCGAGGCCAACCGAGTGGAAGTGCCCTACGAGGTCGTGGCCCCGAAGGACGATCAGTGGTGGAGCCAGAGCACCGAGCGCGGCATCCGGGTCCCGCTGGGTCGGGCCGGCGCGGACCGGCTGCAGCATCTCGACCTGGGTCGGGGCACCGCCCAGCACGCGCTGATCGCGGGGCGGACGGGCTCCGGCAAATCCACGCTCTTCCACGTGATGATCACGAACCTGGCGGCGTGGTACGGCCCGAGGGAACTCGAGTTCTACCTGATCGACTACAAGAAGGGCGTCGAGTTCAAGACCTACGCGGTCCACGGCCTGCCGCACGCCCGGGTGGTCGCGATCGAGAGCGACCGCGAATTCGGGTTGAGCGTCCTCCAGCGGCTCGACCGGGAGTTCGCCCGTCGCGCCGAACGTTTCCGCAAGGCGGGCGTGCAGGACTTCGCCGGCTACCGGCGGGAGGGCGGCGGGGGGTACCTGCCCCGGATCCTCCTGATGATCGACGAGTTCCAGGAGTTCTTCACGGATGAGGACGCGATCGCCCAGGAGGCGGCCCTGCTCCTCGACCGGATCGTCCGCCAGGGACGCGCCTTCGGCGTCCACGTGGTCCTCGGGTCGCAGACCCTCGGGGGCTCCTACACGCTGGCCAAGGCGACGCTCGGCCAGATGGGGGTCCGGATCGCCCTGCAGTGCAACGAGGCCGATTCGTACCTGATCCTGAGCGACGACAACGCCGCGGCCCGGCTCCTCTCGCGGCCCGGCGAGGCCATCTACAACGACATGTCGGGGATGGTGGAGGGGAACAATCCCTTCCAGATCGTGTGGCTGTCGGACGACGCGCAGGAGCGCTACCTGCTGAAGGCCCGCGACCGGGCGCGGAGCGAGGCATGGCAGCCCGAGGAGCCGATGACGGTCTTCGAGGGGAACGTGCCGGCCGACATCCGGAACAACGCCGCGCTCCGCAGGAGAATCGAGGGGCCGGTGGTTCCGGGCGACGAGGGCGGAACCGTGGCCTGGATCGGCGAAGCCAACGCGATCAAGGGGCCCACGGAAATGCGCTTCCGGAAACAGGGGGGCGCCAACCTGCTCATCATCGGCCAGCAGCGGGAGGCGGCGCTCGGCGTGGTCCTTTCGTCCGTGATCAGTCTCGCGGCGGCTTATCCGCCCAAGTCGGCCCGCTTCGTGATCCTTGACGGGACACCGCCCGAGCTCGGGTCGGGGGCGCGACTCGAACAGGTGGCCCGGGCGATCCCCCAGCACGCCGACATCGTGGAGTACGCGCGCTCCTCCGAGACCGTCGAGCAGCTGGACGCCGAGGTCAAGGCGCGCCAGGAAGGGAGCTCGAAGTCGGCGTTTCCGGTCTATCTGGTCATCTGCGGCCTCGAACGGTTCCGGAAGCTCCGCCACGCCGATGAATTCGACATGTCCGGGGACGAGGGAAAGCCCTCCCCCGGAAAATGCCTGACCAATGTGCTGACGGAAGGGCCCGCCCAGGGAGTTCACTCCATCGTGGCGTGCGACTCGCTGAACAACGTCAACCGCGCCTTCACCCGCAAGACGCTGCGGGAGTTCGACATGCGGATCCTTTTCCAGATGAGCCCCGCGGACTCGTCGGAGCTCATCGACACCCCGACCGCCGCGAAACTGGGGCTGCACCGGGGCCTCCTGTACCTCGAGCAGGAGGGCACCCTGGAGACGTTCCGTCCGTACGGCCTGCCCGATCCGGAGTGGATGGAGGAGGTGCGCCGCGCGCTGTCGGGGCGGCCGTTGAGGAGCGTTCCTCGAACGGAGTGAGGGTGGGCATGCGGTGCGGTTTCCAGTTCCCAGATCCCAGACTCCAGCCCCTGAAGTTCCCAGCTTCGAGTTCAATAACCCGGGGTCAACCCGATGCGTTCGAAACTTCGGGCTCGAGGCTCGCGACTTCGGAAAACCGGGATTGGGGATCGTGAATCTGGAAACTGACCCACTACCACCCGCTCCGGTAGATCCTCCCCCGTTTCCCCATCAATCATGGTCCACGAGTTCCCAGGCCCCGCCCCCCATCGGAGCCGATACAGGGTAAACTTCTCGGAAGGAAGGAGACGCCGATGGCAACCACCGGAGGGAAGACGTACGGCCGCAGCGCCGGCCTGGACGCGGGCCGACGAAAGATCGAGGCCTCCATCGCCGAGGCGGGGTTCGACGACCTGACGGGGCCGATCGCCAAGGAAATCGCGGCCCTGCTCCTCGCGTCTCCGGTGCGCGTCTACCTGCGGGACACCCTCACCGACGAGCTGTACTGCCGCCTGACCGACGCGAAGGGCGCCCGGGAACGGCGCGTGCCCCCCGACACCTCCAACGTCGTGGGGTACTCCGCCATGCAGAAGATGAAGGCGTACGCGTGGATGGGCGACATGCCCAACCGGCGGTACGTCGTCGCCATCCCCATGCTCGCCGGGGGGGAGGTGCTCGGGTCCGTGGAGATGGTCCACTCCATGCCCAACGCCGTCATCGACGACGCGCGGATCGAGACCTTCAACGGCATCGTCCAGGCCATGGCCAAGCGGATCCAGGCCCTTCAGAAGACCTCGATCCGCTCGTCGCCGTACGACTACCTCCTGAAGTCGAAGCTCGTGACGGCCGAGGCCCTGCGCGAGGCGCGGGAACGGGCCGCCGCCGAGGGCCGGTCGGTGGAGTCGATCCTGCTGGCGTCCGGCATCGACAAGATGGCGCTCGGCCGCAGTCTCGCCGAGCACTTCGAGCGCCCTTTCACCGCCGAGCCGGGATCGATCCCCATTTCCAGCGACCTCGTCCGCCGGTTCTCGGGGGGCTTCCTGCGGTCGAACGCGGTCCTCCCCGTGGCGCTGAAATCCAGGACGCTCGAGGCGGTCGTCATGAACCCCCGCAATCTCACCCTGCTCGATGATCTCAGCCGCCAGCTGGGCGGCGTGCCGCTCTCCCTCAGCGTCGGGATTCGCGAGGACATCCTCGCCGCGCTCGAGAAGGTGATCGGGCCCGCGGACGCACCCGCCCCGGCGATGGAGGTGGAGCCCGCCCCGGCCGCCCCCGCTTCGCGCGACTGGGAACTCGCGCCTCCCGCGGGCGGGCGAGGGAGCGGGGACGAACAGGTCAAGATCGACTCCGCCACGGTCCGGCTCGTGAACCGGGTGATCCAGGCGGCGATCGACTCGGGGGCCTCGGACATCCATTTCGAGCCGCTGGAGAACGCCGGCCTCATCATCCGGTTCCGGGTCGACGGCGTCTGCCACGATCACGAGACGATCCGGGAGGCGGTCTCCCGCCAGGTGGTGTCGCGCCTGAAGATCATGAGCGAGCTGGACATCGCCGAGCACCGGCTCCCGCAGGACGGCAAGATCCGCCTGCGCGACGCGTCGGGGCAGAAAACCGACCTCCGCGTGGCCGTCATGCCGACCAGCCACGGGTTCGAGGACATCGTGCTCCGGATCCTGCCGCAGAGGGACGCGCTGTCGCTGAAGGACCTGGGCATGGAACCGGACAATCTCGAGCGGTTCCGCCGGGCGATCGAGCAGCCGCACGGGATCGTCCTGTGCGTCGGCCCGACCGGCTCGGGCAAGACAACGACCCTGCACGCCGCGCTGGGCCACCTGAAGAATCCGCAGGTGAAGATCTGGACCGCCGAGGACCCCGTCGAGATCACGCAGGACCGCGTGCGGCAGGTTCAAGTCAACGCCAAGATCGGCTTCACCTTCGAACGGGCGCTCCGCACCTTCCTCCGGCTCGATCCCGACATCATCATGATCGGCGAGATCCGGGACCGCGAGACGGCGGACGCGGCGATCGAGGCCTCGCTGACGGGCCATCTCGTGCTCTCGACCCTGCACACGAACAGCGCGCCGGAGACGGTCACCCGGCTCCTGGAAATGGGGCTCGATCCCTTCGCGTTCGGCGACTCGCTGATGGCGGTCCTGGCGCAGAGGCTCGTGCGGACGCTCTGCGCCTCCTGCCGGGAGACCTATGTCGCGAAGCCGGAGGAGATCGACGCGCTTCGCGGCCATTACGGCGATCCGGCCGCCTTCGACGCGCTGAAGGTGGACCGGAAGCGCACCAATCTCTCGCGCGGCAAGGGCTGCGGCGCCTGCTACCAGACCGGCTACAAGGGGCGGCTCGGCATCCACGAGCTGCTCGTCGTCACCCCGGACATCCGCCAGCTCGTCCAGAAGCGGGCGGAGGCCGCGACGATCCGCACGGCCGCGCGCGCGCAGGGCATGACGATCCTGAAACAGGACGGCATCCGGAAGGTGCTCCGGGGCGACACCGACATCCACGAAGTGCTCGCCACCTGCCTCAGCGAGCAGGGCTGATGAGCGGAGACCCGCGAGGAACCCGGGAGTGAAGGGAAAGACGGAGAAGTTCCGGGCCGAAGTGCGCGCCGGCCACAAGGGATGCGCGGTCGAGCTTCCATTCGATCCGGCGCGGACCTGGGGCGTGCGGCCGACGCGCGTCGTCTACCAGAAGGTCAAGGGGATCGCCGCGCGCGGGACCCTGGACGGCACCCCGTTCGAGAGCTGGATCGTCCATCGCTGGGGAAATCACTTTCTGCTCTTGGGGGAGGGCCTCCTCGCGGAGGCGGGCGTCCGGCCGGGGGAAACCGTGGAACTGCGGGTCGGTCCCGGATCGGATGCCGGGCCCGCCGGGTCCTCTCGTCGGAAGAAGGGTTGATCGGCGGTCGACAGGAAGGCCGCGGGGTGCCGTCATGATGCACGTTACCTGAGCGCCTCCCGTGAGCGTGAAGACACCCGGGACCGGTTGGCTCGTCACGGCGCTCCGAATCCTCGGCCTCGCGGCCGCGTATTTCGTCACGGGCAGGCTCGGGCTTCTCGCGGCCATCCCCCCGGGCTACGCCACCGTGGTCTGGCCACCCTCGGGCATCGCGCTGGCGGCCATCCTGCTCTACGGTCCCCGTCTCTGGCCGGGGGTCGTCCTCGGCTCCTTCGCGGTGAACGTCGCGACGTCGTTCGACGCCTCCACCGGCGCGGCCGCGGTCCGGTCGGCGCTCATTCCGCTGATGATCGGGGGCGGGGCGGCGCTCCAGGCTCTTCTCGGAAGCCTCCTTGTCCGCCGCCACGTGGGATCCCCGCTTGAACTCCTTCGGGAGCAGGAGGTGATGAAGTTCTTCCTCCTCGGCGGGCCGCTGAGCTGCGTCATCAATTCGACCGCCGGCGTGGGCACCCTCTTGTTATGGGGATCGATCCGGCCCGAGCAGGTGCCCTTCACCTGGTGGACGTGGTGGGTGGGGGATTCCATCGGCGTGGGCGTGGCGGCCCCGTTGATTTTCATCCTCCTCGCCCATCCTCGCGACGTCTGGCGGCGGAGGCAGGCGTCCGTCGGCGTCCCGCTGGCCTGGGTGTTCTTTCTCACGATCGGGCTCTTCGCCTGGGTGAACGCCACCGAGCAGTCCGGAATCCGCGCGGAATTCGAGGAACGCTCCAAGAAGGCCGCCCTGGCCGTCCAGTCGAAGCTCGACGCCGCGGTCCACCGCGTCCATTCCCTGGCCGACCTGTACACGTCCGTGCCGGAAGTGGACCGATCCACCTTCTCCACCTTCGCCCGGCGGACCCTGGAGCTGAACCCGGAAATCCACTCCCTCTCCTGGAACCCCCGGGTGGCCGGTCCTGACCGTGACTCGTTCGAGAGACACGCGCGGGAGGCCGGATACCCGGGCTTCCGGATCGTCGAGAAGAACCCGGGGGGTCGGCCGGCGCCCGCGCCGCCGCGCGAGGAGTACATCGTCGTGCTCCACGCCGAGCCTCCCGGCTCGGACGGGATTCCCGCCGGCTACGACGTCGCCTCGGACCCCCGCGGCCGGGCCGCGCTCCGCCGCGCCTCCGAAACGGGACGCCCCTCGGCGACCGGCCGCGTGAAACTGGCGCGGGAGAAGGGGGACGAGGACGGCATCCTGGTCTTCATCCCGGTCTACTCCTCGGGCCAGGCCCCCACGGGGATGGAGGACCGCCGCCGCGACCTGCGCGGGTTCGCCATCGGCGCGCTTCGCGTGAACGAGATCCTGCGGGGCGCCCTCGATCCGGACGCGGATCCCAACGTCCGGGTCGAGGTCCGCGATGAAGCCGCGTCCGATCCGGACCGGGTCCTGTGGTCCAATGGCCCGCCCGCCACGGGCGCGGTGACCAATCTCCCCGCCTTGCAGATCGAGCGGGAGCCCGTGGGGCTCGTCGAGTCGGGCCGCATCGAAGTCGGCGGCCGTGCCTGGTCGATCGTCTGCAGGGCGACCGCGCCCTACCTGGTCCACGCGCACACGTGGAGGCCCTGGATCACGCTCGCGGGGGGGATGCTGTTCATGGGCCTCCTGGCGGCGTTCCTGCTCGTGGTCACGGGAAAGGCCGTCATCATCGAGCGGTTCGGGGCCGAGCGCGCGGCGGAGCTCTCGACGGCGAACCTGAGCCTCCAGAGGGAGATCGACGTCCGCAAACAGGCGCAGGAGGAGCTGGTCCGGAAGGAATCGGAGCTCCGCCAGGCGCAGAAGATGGAGGCCGTGGGAAGGCTGGCGGGCGGGATCGCGCACGACTTCAACAACCTGCTCACCGCGATTCTCGGGTACGGCAACCTGATGGACGCGAAGCTCGGGGCCGCGAGCCCGCTGCGCGAGGAACTGGCCGAGATTCTCAAGGCGGGAGCGCGGGCGACCGACCTCACCCGCCAGCTCCTGGCCTTCAGCCGCCGGCAGATCCTGGTCCCCAAGGTGCTCGACCTGAACGCCGTCGTGGACGAGATGGGCAACATCCTCCGGCGCCTGATCGGCGAGCACATCGAGCTGATCACCCGGGCCCAGCCGGATCTCGGCCGCGTCCGCGCCGATCGCAGCCAGGTCGAGCAGGTCATCATGAATCTCGCGATCAACGCGCGGGACGCGATGCCCAAGGGAGGGCGCCTGATGATCGAGACCCGGGACGTGAACCTGGACGAGCACTATGCGGGAACCCATCCTGAGATCCGTCCCGGGCCCTACGTGATGCTGGCGGTCACCGACAGCGGCCAGGGCATGGATGTCGAGACCCAGGCGAAGATCTTCGAGCCCTTCTTCACGACCAAGGAGCGCGGCAAGGGCACGGGGCTGGGGTTGTCGACCGTGTACGGGATCGTCAAGCAAAGCGGAGGTCACGTCGCGGTGTACAGCGAGCCCGGCCAGGGGTCCGTGTTCAAGGTCTACCTGCCCCGGGTGGAAGGCCGGGCGGAAGCGCGGAAGGCGCCCGCGGACGAGAGCGCCCCCCAGGGCGGGTCCGAAACGGTGATGGTCGTGGAGGACGAGGAGTCCGTGCGAAGCCTGATCTGCAGCGTTCTCAAGGCGGCCGGGTACGAGGTCTTCTCGGCCGGCAACGGGCCCGAGGCCCTGGAAGAGTTCCGGAAGACGTCGAAGCCGGTCCATCTGCTGATCACGGACATCGTGATGCCGGGCATGTACGGGCGCGAGCTGGCGGGAATTCTCACCGCGGCCCATCCCGGCTTGAGGGTCCTGTTCGTGTCGGGCTACACGGAGAACGGGGTCCTGCGTCCGGGCGGCCTGGACGAGGGCGCCGCCTTCCTGTCGAAGCCGTTCCTGCCGGAGACGCTCATGCGGGCGGTGCGTGAGGTGATGGACGGCGGGTGATGGACCCGCTTCCAGCTTCCAGCTCCCAGCTTCCAGCATCCAGCGTCCAGCAACCGGCATCCAGCTGGGCTTCAAGCGCCGAGCTGCGAGCCGGAGGGAGATCGGGCTCGCGGCTCGAAGCTTCGGGAGCCGGGAGCTGGGAGCTGGAAGCTGGAAGCTGACGCCACCCCCCATCCCCAAGCTCATTGCCCGCACATATCCCTCGTGGTATAAGTTCCTTCCTGTCGGCGGGCGGTGGTGATCCGGAAGATCCCGAAAAAACCAGGAGGAAACCCATGAAGAAGACTTGCTTGGCGTTGATCGTGGCGGTGGCGGCGGCGGGTCTTGTCTGGGCCCGGCAGGAGAAGGGTGGACAAGAGAAGGGCGGGCAGGAAGGGTGGAAGATGCCCGAGCCCGCCAAGGAGCACGAGCTCCTGAAGCAGTTCGACGGGACGTGGGATTGGGTGATGAAATTCAAGGCCGCAATGGGGCCGGACGCGCCGGAGCAGGAGTGCAAGGGGTCCGAAGTGTGCTCCATGGTGGGAGGATTCTGGACCGTTTTCGACACCAAATCCCCCAGCATGATGGGCATGCCCTGGCACGGCCACGGGGCGATCGGATACGACCCCGACAAGAAGAAGTACGTCGGGACTTTCATCAACAACATGTCCCCCTATCTGATGTCGGGCGAAGGGACCGCGGACGGGCCGAACAAGCTCACCATGGCCTGGGTGGGGAAGGACGCCCATTCGGACAGGACGGAGAAAATGCGGCAGGTCAGCGAGACCAAGGACAAGGACCACGCGGTCATGACGATGTACGGCGTCGGGGAGGACGGGAAGGAGGTCGTCATCTTCACGATCAACTACACGCGGAAGGCGGCGGCGAAGTAGGCGATCCGCGTTTTCAATCTTCCCGGCCGGAGGGCGAAGGTTTATACTAGACGGGCTTGGGTTGGAGCTACGTGAACATTCGGGATCTCGTGAATGTCTGAAACCCCCGAGAAACGGCGACGCGAGGCTCAGAAAGTCCGGAAGAGGGAGATGAAGGCGGAGCGGAAGCGTCTCCGAAAGGAAGGCCTGCTGGGCCAGGACAACTCAGGCCTGTTCCTTCCAAGCGAGCGGCGCCGGGACACCGTCAATGCTCCCGGCTCCATCCGTGGGCCCGAACCTCAAGGGCCGGCGAGCCCCCCGGAACCGAATCGAGGATGATTCGTCCCCGAACCCCGCAGGCCTTCGAAGGTGAATGACCCGCTGTTCGGGGTTCCGTTGCCATGACGGGTCCGTTGTTCGACTTGTGGAGACCGTATGCATGTGACTGAACGGCCGTCCGCCCTCGTGTCCGCCGGCTTTCGGAAGGGCGGCCCCTGATGTACGACCTCTGGTGGGTTTACGCGGTCGGCTTCGTCGGAGTGGTCATTTACGGGAGCTTTTTCGAGTGGACCCTGCATCGCTTCGTGATGCATCGCCCCGCCCCCCTGGTCCGCTACCCGTATGAACTGCA
>DASXTT010000058.1:0-3002 GCA_036505255.1 Planctomycetota bacterium
GACGCGTACGTCATCCACATCGAGGGGATCGAGTACCGCGTCGACGTGCGCGACGCCCGCGCCGAGAAGGCCGCGAAATTCCGCCGCGAGGCCGCGGCCGACACCGGCGACACCGAGGTCAAGGCGCCCATCCCCGGCCTCATCTCGAAGGTGCTCGTCGCCGAGGGGGACAAGGTCAAGAAGGACCAGCCGCTCCTCACGCTCGACGCGATGAAGCTTGAGAACGAGATCGCCTCCCCCAAGGACGGCGTCGTGAAATCGGTGACGGCCAAGCCCGGCACCAAGGTGGACAAGGGACAGACGCTCCTCATCGTGAGCTGAACCATGCCGTCCACTCCGGATCCCGGCTTTGATTACAGGGAAAGGCTCGGCCTCCCCGGCCAGTTCCCCTTCACGCGCGGCATCTACCCCACCATGTACGTCACGCGGCCGTGGACCATCCGTCAGTACGCCGGCTACGGCACCGCCGCGGAGACAAACCGGCGGTACCGCTACCTCCTCGGCCAGGGCCAGACCGGCCTCTCCGTCGCCTTCGACCTCCCCACGCAGATGGGCTACGACCCCGGCGACGACATGGCCCGCGGCGAAGTCGGCAAGGCGGGTGTCTCCATCGCCCTCCCCGAGGACATGCAGGAGCTCTTCAACGGCATCCCGCTCGATCGCGTCACCGTCTCGATGACGATCAACGCCACCGCGATGATCCTCCTCTCGCTCCTCATCGTCACCGCCGAGCGCCAGGGAATCCCGAAGGAAAAACTGGGCGGCACCACGCAGAACGACATCCTCAAGGAGTTCATCGCCCGCGGGTGCTACATCTACCCGCCGGAGCCCTCGATGCGGCTCGCGACGGACCTCATCGAGTACGCGTGCAAGAACCTTCCCCAGTGGAATTTCATTTCGGTCTCGGGCTACCACATCCGCGAGGCGGGCTCGACCGCCGCTCAGGAACTCGGATTCACGATCGCCAACGGGATCGCGTACGCCGAGGCGGCAATGAAGCGCGGACTCGACCCCGACGCCTTCGGCCGCCGTGTCAGCTTCTTCTTCAACGGCCACAACGACTTCTTCGAGGAGATCGCGAAGTTCCGCGCCGCTCGCCGACTCTGGGCCGGGATCATGCGCGACCGCTTCGGCGCGAAGGATCCCCGCTCCTGGACGCTCCGGTTTCACACGCAGACCGCCGGCTCCGCCCTCACCGCCCAGCAGCCGGAGAACAACGTCGTCCGCGTGGCGCTTCAGGCCCTCGCCGCGGCGCTCGGCGGGACCCAGTCCCTCCACACGAACGCGCTCGACGAGGCCCTGGCCCTCCCGAGCGAGCGGGCCGCCTCGATCGCCCTCCGGACCCAGCAGATCCTCGCGAACGAGTGCGGGATCCAGGACGTCGTCGATCCCTTCGGCGGGTCGTGGCATCTCGAGAAGGCGACCGACAGGGTCCAAGCGGCGGCCCAGGCCTGCATCGACGAGGTCGGCCGCCGGGGCGGCGCCGTCGAGGCGATCGCCCAGAAGTACTTCCAGCGCGAGATCGAAAAGAGCGCCGTGGAATTCCAGCGCGAGCTCGAGGCCGGCAAGCGGGTCGTCGTCGGCGTGAACCGCTACGTGGAAAAGGGGGCGCCCAAGGTCGAGGTCCTCCGGATCGACGAGAAAGTGCGCGCGGGTCGGATCCGCCGGATCGAATCGATCAAGAAGAAGCGCGACGCCGGCCGCGCCCGCGCCGCGCTGGCACGGTTGGATTCGGAGGCCCGGGGAAAGGAGAACCTGATGGAGCCGGTGCTCGAAGCGGTCCGCGCTTCCGTCACGCTCGGCGAGATCTGCCACGCGCTCCGGAAATTATTCGGCACCCATGACGCCTCGAGGCCCGCATGAAAATCCGGAAGATCGACCACATCGGGATCGGAGTCGCGAGCCTCGAGGAGGCGCTCAAGCTCTACCGCGACGCGCTGGGGCTCCCGGTCGACGACATGGAACTGCTCGCCGACATGAAGCTGAAGGTCATCAAGGTGCGGACGGGCGAGTCAGTGCTGGAACTCCTCGAGCCGCTCCCCGGCGAGACCGTGATTTCGAAGTTCCTCGCGACCCGCGGTGGCGGAATCCACCACGTCTGCTTCGAGGTGGACGACGTCCTGGGAGCGACCATGGAGTTCGCCTCCCGGGGGTATGAGCCCCTGTGGCCCGAGCCCCGCCGCGGCGCGGGGAACCGCCTCGTCAACTTCCTGCGCCCCAAGAAGACGGGCGGCGTCCTGATCGAGATCAACCAGCCTGCCCCGTAAATCGCCCCGTTTTTGGGGTCCGGCTTCGAGCCTTGAGCGTGAAGCTTGAAGCTACCTCGGAGACGGCCCTATAATGCGTCGCGTTCAGGGGCGAAAATCATCCCTTTGGGGGAAACTCGGATGGGCAACCCAGAAATCGAGCAGAAGGTCATCGCCATCGTTTCGAGCAAGCTCAACGTCGCGAAGGAAAAGATCACGCGCGAGTCGAGCTTCATCAACGATCTCGGGGCGGACAGCCTCGACACCGTCGAGCTGGTCATGGAGATCGAGGACACCTTCGACCTGAGCATCCCGGACGACGCCGCGGAGAAGATCCAGACCGTGGGCGACGCCATCAAGTACATCGAGACGAACAAAAGTGCCTAAGTACCGGGTTGTCATCACCGGGATAGGCGCGGTCACCCCGCTCGGTAATGACGCCTCAAGCCTCTGGGAGGGCCTCCTCGCCGGAAAAAGCGGGATCGCCCTCCTCACGAAGTTCCCCACCGACGGCATGAAGGTCCGATTCGGCGGGGAGGTGAAGAACTTCAACCCCGCGGACTGGCTCGACCCCAAGGAGGTCGGCCGAACCGACCCCTTCGTCCACCTCGCCGTCGCGGCCTCGATGCAGGCCTGGAAGGACGGCGGCGTGGACCTCGGCAAGGAGGACAAGTACCGCTGTGGCGCGATCGTCGCGAGCGGCATCGGCGGGCTGAACGAGCTGCAGGAGCAGCACATCCGGTACCTCAACAAGGG
>DASXTT010000059.1:0-9865 GCA_036505255.1 Planctomycetota bacterium
GCCGTGCCGCGAGGGCACGGGGTGGCTGGACAAGATCCTGGGCCGGCTCGAGACCGGCCGCGGGACCTCCGCGGACCTCGGGGCCGTCCTCGAGATCTGCGACGAGATGGTCGGCCGCACGATCTGCGTGCTCGCCGACGCGGCGGCCATGCCCGCGAAGAGCATCGTCCAGAAATTCAGAGCCGAGTTTGAGGCCCACGTAACGGAGAAACGGTGTCCATTCAAGGCCAAGGAAAGGCCGGAGAAACCAATGATGGTTTCGGCGGCCAAAGGATGAGATTTTCGATCCTGGATTCTTGATTCTCGGCCCGAGAATCGAGAATCAAGAATCAAGAATCAACCACGATGGCCAAAATAAAGCTGAACGGCAAGGAGATGGAGGTCCCCGCGGGGAAGCCGCTCCTGCAAGGGTGTCTCGACGCGGGAGCGTACGTCCCGCACTACTGTTACCATCCCGGCCTCACGCCCGCCGGCAACTGCCGGATGTGCCTCGTGAAGGTGTCGAACAGCCGCAAGCTCGAAGCCTCCTGCATGTATCCCGCCTCGGAGGGCCTCGAGGTGACCACCGAGGGGCCCGAGGTGGACAAGGCCCGGCGGGACGTCATGGAGTTCCTCCTCATCAACCACCCGCTGGACTGCCCGATCTGCGACAAGGCGGGGGAGTGCGCGCTCCAGGACTACACCTACCAGTACCGCAAGGGCCTCTCGCGCTTCCAGGAGCCCAAGACGATCCGCCACACGAAGGATCTCGGCCCCAACATCAAGATCTGGGGCAACCGGTGCATCGTCTGCACCCGCTGCGTGCGTTTCACCGACGAGATCTCGGGCACGGGCGAGCTGTGCGTGATCAACCGGGGGGACCATTCGGTCGTCGACGTCTTCCCCGGCGTGCCGATCGACAACCCGCTCTCGCTGAACGTCGTCGACATCTGCCCGGTGGGCGCGCTGATCGACAAGAATTTCCTCTTCTCCGCCCGGGTCTGGTTCGCGCAGCAGACGAAGACCGCGTGCGCCACCTGCTCCCGGGGGTGCAACGCGACGATCACGTCGCTCGACGGCGAGATCAAGCGGATCGTGGCGCGGCCGAATCCCGACGTGAACCAATTCTGGATGTGCGATGAAGGCCGGATGAACCACCGTTTCGTGAAGTCCGAGCGCCGCCTCACGTCCGCGCGGGGGACGGCGGGCGAGCTGGCGTCGGCGGCCAAATCGGTCGTCGCGCGCCACGGGGCGGGCTCCGTGGGCGGGATCATCTCGGCCTGGAACACGGTCGAGGAGATGTTCCTCTTCCGCAAGCTGATGGCCGCCCTCCAGGCGCCCGACCCCGGCCTCCTCACGCTGACCCGCGGCGAGCGGCAGACCTTCCCCGGCGGCTTCGTGATCGAGAACGACAAGACGCCCAATCGCGCCGCGGCGTCGATCCTGTTCGGGGATCCGGCGGTGAAAGCCGGCGTTGCAGGAATCGTCGCGGCCGCGAAGGCGGGACGCCTCAAGGGCCTGATCGTGGTCAACGGCATTCCCGATTTTTCCTTCCCCGCGGACCTGGTCGCGGCGCTGCCGAAGCTCGAGTTCCTCGCGGTGATCGACATCCTCTCGTCGCCCCTCTCCGACCGGGCCAACGTGCTCCTGCCCGGGGCGGCGTGGGCGGAGAAGGACGGGACCATCGTCAACATCGATCGCCGGGTCCAGCGGGTCCGGCGCGCCGTGGCGCCGCCGGGGTCGGCGGGGCCGGAGATCGACCTGCTCCAGAACGCGCTCGTCGACCTCGGGGCGCGCCAGCGGGTGCTCTCCGCGGAGGGCGTCTTTCGCGAGGTCGCGAAGGAAGTCCCGGAGTTCGCGGGCCTCGATTACGGTCTGGTTGGGCTTCAGGGCGCCCCGCTCGCGGGGAGCCGGGCGGCGGTGACCGCATGAGCCTCCTCGTGACCCTGGCCAAGATCGGCTTCGTGCTCCTCCTGATCCTCCAGGGGGTGCCGGTGCTGATCTGGCTGGAGCGCAAGATCAGCGCCTTCATCCAGGGGCGGCTCGGGCCGAACCGGACCGCCGTCCTCGGGATCCGCGCGGGCGGGTTCTTCCAGCCCCTGGCCGACGCGATCAAGCTCTTCTTCAAGGAGGACATCACGCCTTCCATGGTGGACCGGTTCCTGTACTTCGCCGCGCCGGTCCTCGTCTTCGTGCCGCCGGTGTTCGCCTTCTGCGTGATTCCCTTCGGGAACCAGATCGGGGACGAGCACCTCCAGATCGCCAACCTCCCCATCGGCATCCTCTTCGTGATGTCCGTGCTCTCGGTCGGCGTCTACGGCATCGCCTTCGGGGGCTGGGCCTCGCACAGCAAGTACTCCCTCCTCGGGGGCCTGCGGTCGTCGGCCCAGATGATCTCGTACGAGCTTTCCCTCGGTCTCTCGATCATGCTCGCGATCATGCTCTCGGGGACGGTCGACATGCGGGGGATCGTCCAGCACCAGATCGACAACGGCTGGAACGTTTTCGGCGGCGGCAACCCGTGGCTGATCCCCTTCGGAATCGCCGGCGCGATCCTGTTCTATGCCGCGTCGCTGGCGGAGAACAATCGCCTGCCCTTCGACCTGCCGGAATGCGAAGCGGAGCTCGTCGCCGGCTACCACACGGAATACTCCAGCATGAAGTACGCGATGTTCATGCTCGCCGAGTACGCGGGGATGATCACGATGAGCGCGCTCCTGACGACGCTCTTCCTCGGGGGTTGGTACCTCAGGGGGGTCACGGACCCGGCCGATCACACCCTGCTCGGCGGACTGATCTCGCACGCCGTCTTCGCGGTCAAGGTCGGCGCGATCCTCATGGTCTCGATGTGGATCCGGTGGACGCTTCCCCGGTACCGGTACGACCAGCTCATGAACCTCGGCTGGAAGGCCCTGGTCCCCGCGGCGCTCGCGAACCTCGCGATCGTCGCGGTGATCGAGGTCCTCCGCGGCCCAACCTAGGAGTCCCGATGTCCAAGCGAAGCCTGCGCGTCACGGTGTGGCTGCTCCTTCCCGCGGTGGTGAAGGGGATGCTCGTCACGCTCCGGAGATTCTTCTCCCGGAAGTTCACCCTCCGCTATCCCGAGGAGCGGCACGTGCCGCGCAAGGGATACCGGGGCGAGCACCGCCTCAAGAAGGACGAGCAGGGGCGCATGAAGTGCGTGGCGTGCTTCATGTGCCAGACGGCCTGCCCCGCGGAGTGCATCACGATCGTCGCCGGCCCGTCGCCGTGGCCCGACCGCGACAAGATCCCGGTGAAGTTCGACATCGACATGCTGAAGTGCATCTACTGCGGGATGTGCGAGGAGGCGTGCCCCTGCGACGCGATCGAGCTGACGCCGACCTACAACATCGTGGCGACGTCGCGGGCGGAGAAGCTGTACGACATCAACAAGCTGCTGAGCCGTTAGGGACCCCCGAGCCATGGCGGACGCCCTGAAGGCCGTCGCGGCGGATGTCCTCGCCGACCCCGTGTTCGCGGTCTGCGCCCTCGTGGCGGTCGGGGCGGCGGCGCTCATGGTCACCCGCCGCAATCCCGTCTACGGCGCGCTCTGGCTCATGCAGTGTTTCCTCGCCGTCGCGGTGATCTTCCTCAAGCTCCACGCGCCCTTCCTCGCGGCCATCCACGTGCTCGTCTACACGGGGGCGATCCTGGTCCTTTTCCTCTTCGTGATCATGCTCCTCAACCTCCAGCCGCGCGAGCTCGGGGAGGAACACTCCAGGCCCGCCAAGGGCCTCGCGATCGCCGTGTGCGGCGCGCTCGCGCTCCTCCTCGCCGCCTCCTTCCTGAAGGCGGGTCCGGACGGGGCGCCCTTCCGGGACGTGAAGCCCGTCACGGTCACGGTGGGGGCCTCGCGCCTGCCGATTTCCGCCGATGACTGGGGCGGCGTCGAGCACGTGGGCTCGGAGCTCTTCAATCGCTTCATCGTCCCCTTCGAAATCGTCTCGGTCCTGATCGTGGTGGCGATCTTCGGGGCCGTCGTTCTTGCGAAGAGGAAGTTATGAGAGCGAATCTCGAATCTCGAATTTCGAATCTCGGATGCCTCGAACGCCGATTGGAGGATCCCTATATTCGAAATTCGGAATTCGGAATTCGAAATTCGAGAATCCCATCATGACCAAGTACCTGCTCCTGAGCGCGATGCTCTTCTCCATCGGGGCGTACGGCGTCCTCTCGCGCCGGAACCTCCTGGTCGTGCTCATGTCCGTCGAGCTCATGCTGAACGGCGTGAACGTCGCCCTCGTGGCTTTCGCGCGGTTCCACCAGAACCTGGACGGCCACGTCTTCGTGATGATGGTCATGGGCGTCGCGGCCGCCGAGGTCGGCGTCGGCCTGGCCCTGCTGATCGCGCTCTTCCGGAACCGGCGGACGGTGGACGCGGGCGACCTCACGACTCTCAAAGGATGACCGTGACGAACGAGACGATGATCGCGCTGGTCCCGGCGCTCCCGCTCGCGGGATTCGTCGTCAACGGCCTCTGGGGCCGCCGCCTGCCGCGCCCCGCGTCGGCGGTCATCGGCTGCGCGGGTCCCGTCCTCTCCTTCATTCTCGCGCTGGCCCTCTTCCAGGCCAGCCGCCACTCCCTGACCCCCCTGACGAAGGTCCTCTGGAGCTGGATGGCCGCGGGAAACTTCGCGATCGACGTCGCCTTCCGGGTGGACGCCCTGACGGCCGTCATGCTCCTGGTCGTCACGGGGGTCGGGTCCGTGATCCATGTCTATTCCATCGAGTACATGAAGAAGGACCCGGGGTTCGCCCGGTACTTCGCCTACCTCAACCTCTTCATGTTCTCGATGCTCGTCCTGGTCCTCGCGGACAACCTGCTGGTGATGTTCGTGGGGTGGGAAGGGGTGGGGCTCTGCTCCTACCTGCTCATCGGGTTCTGGTTCGAGGACTTGAAGAACGCGGACGCGGGGCGGAAGGCCTTCGTCGTGAACCGCATCGGCGACTACGGCTTCCTCCTGGGCATTCTCTTCCTCCTGGCCATTTTCGGCACGGTGGGGTTCCGGGAGATGGAATCGCGCGCGCCCGAGCAGAGCGCGGCGCTCCTCGCGGCGCCCGCCCTGCTCCTCTTCCTCGGGGCGTGCGGCAAGAGCGCCCAGATCCCGCTTCACGTCTGGCTGCCCGACGCGATGGCGGGCCCGACGCCGGTGAGCGCGCTGATCCACGCGGCGACGATGGTGACGGCGGGCGTGTACATGATCGGGCGGCTCTGGCGGGTTTACGCGAGCGTCCCCTGGGTGTGCGACCTTATCGCCGTCGTGGCCGCCGTCACCGCGCTCATGGCCGCGATCACCGCCTGCGCCCAGACGGACATCAAGAAGATCCTGGCCTGGTCGACGATCAGCCAGCTCGGCTTCATGTTCGCGGGGATGGCGAGCCTCCAGTTCCAGACGGGGATTTTCCACGTCGTGACCCACGCCTTCTTCAAGGCCCTCCTCTTCCTCGGCGCGGGCGCCGTCATCCACGCGCTCCACGGCGAGCAGGACATCCGGAAGATGGGCGGCTTGTGGCGCGATCTCAGGGTGATCTTCGTGACCTTCCTGATCGGGGCCTTCGCCCTGGCGGGCTTCCCTTTCACCTCCGGGTTTTTCAGCAAGGACGCGATCCTGACCGCGGTCTACGAGCGCTACTTCGAAACGGGCCAGATGCTGTGGCCGCTGTGGGTCGTGCTTCTCGGCGCGGCGCTCCTCACGGCCTTCTACTCCGGCCGGCTCATCGCGGTCGTCTTCCTCGTGAAGCCGCAGGAATCCGCGGAAGGCCATGAGCGTGAGCTTCACCGGCCGGGATGGCTGATGCTGGGACCGCTCGCGGTCCTGGCGTTCCTCGCGCTCTTCGGCGGGTTCCTGCACCCGGGCGTGGACCGATTCCTTCAGACCATGGATTGGATCCTCCCCGAGGGGGCGGGGCATGAGGCGGCTCACCTCCTGAACGCCGGGATTTCCGTCGTGATCTTCCTCCTCGGTTTCGGGGCGGCGATGATCCTCTACGGCTTCCGGCGCGACCTGGTCGACAAGCTGCTGGCCGGCGAACTGGCCCGGGGGTTCCACAGCCTCGCGGCCAACAAGTTCTACTTCGATGAGGTCTACCGCTGGACCGTGGTGGCGTGGACGAAGACCCTCGCCGCCGTCCTCTGGTTCATCGTCGATCGCCTCCTCATCGACCGCCTGCTCGTGGAGGGGGCGGGCTGGATCGCCTACCGGTCGGCGTCCGCCCTGAAGCGGGTCCACACCGGGGTCGTCAGCCTCGCGGCGGGAGCGATGGCCGCGGGCGTGGCCTCCATCCTCGGATATCTCCTCTTCCGGTTCCTGAGCCATGCTTAGCGACATCCACTGGCTTTCGATCCTGACCTTCCTCCCCTCGGTCGGGGCGGCGGGGCTGCTCTTCGCCAGGTCGGAGGAGGCCGTCCGCCGCATCTCCCTCGGCTTCGCGCTGGCGACGGGGATCGTCGCGGCGTTCCTGACCGGGGCCTTCGATCCGACCGCGGGCGCGTCGATGCAGTTTCCGGAATCCGTCTCGTGGATCTCGGCGGGCGGACTCGACGTCCGCTACTCGCTCGGAATGGACGGGATCGCGCTCTCGATGGTCGCCCTCACCGCGTTGCTCACGCCGATCGTCATCCTGGCGTCCTGGCGCTCCGTGACGGACCGCGTCCGGGGCTTCCACGCCTCGCTCCTGCTCCTCGAGTCCGCGATGATCGGCGTCTTCCTCGCCCGCGACCTGTTCCTCTTCTACGTCTTCTGGGAGGCGATGCTCGTCCCGATGCTCCTGCTCATCGGGGTCTGGGGCGGGCCTCGGCGGATCTACGCCTCGGTGAAATTCTTCCTCTACACGCTCGCGGGGAGCCTCCTCATGCTCGTCGCGATCCTCGCCGCCTACTTCCAGCAGGCGGAGCCGACCTTCGACATCGGCCGCCTCACGACGCTGCTGCCGGGCCTGCCCCAGGCGACCCAGGGGCTTCTCTTCCTGGCGTTCGCCTTCGCGTTCGCCATCAAGGTCCCCCTTTTCCCGTTCCACACGTGGCTGCCCGACGCCCACGTCGAGGCGCCCACGGCCGGGTCCGTGGTCCTCGCGGGCGTCCTCCTGAAAATGGGAACGTACGGATTCCTCAGGTTCGCGATTCCGTTCTTTCCCGCCGCCGCCGTCTCCTTCGCCCCGACGATGATCGCGCTCGCGGTGATCAGCATCATCTTCGGCGCCCTCATGTGCATGGTCCAGTCGGACATCAAGAAGCTGATCGCCTATTCGAGCGTGAGCCACCTGGGGTTCGTCGTCCTCGGCATCTTCTCGTTCACCGAGGCGGGGGGGCAGGGAGCCGTGCTCCAGATGGTCAACCACGGCCTTTCCACGGGGGCGCTCTTCCTCCTCGTCGGGGTGATCTACGACCGGACCCACCGGCGCGGCGTGGATGACTTCGGCGGGCTGGCGAAGGGGATGCCCGTCTACGCGGCGGTCTTCCTGATCGTGACGCTCTCCTCGATCGGCCTTCCCGGATTGAACGGATTCGTCGGCGAGTTCCTGGTCCTCAAGGGGACCTTCGACGTCCACCGGATGGCGGCGGCCGCGGCGGCGCTCGGGGTGATCCTCGGGGCCGTCTACATGCTCCGGCTCTATCGCGACATGTTCTCGGGGCCGGTGACGGCGGCCCGGAACGAAAGGCTGGCCGACCTGACGGGGCTCGAGCGGGTGGCGCTGGCGCCGCTCGTCGCGCTCATAATCCTGCTGGGATTCGCGCCCAACCTCGTGCTGCGCCGCACGGGCCCCGCGGTCGAGGCCGCTCTGCGGAACGTCACCCGATCGGGCCCCCCGGAGGCATTCCATGACCGGCGCTGACTGGGGCGCGGCCGCGCCGGCGCTCTGCCTGCTGGGAGCGGCCCTGCTGGCGGTGGGCGTCGACCTCTTCCTCCCCCGGACGCGGTCCTGGGGGCTAACGGAGTGGATCGCCTACGGCGGCATCGTGGGCGCCATGGGCGCGGCGTGGGGCCTCGGCGGCGGCGTGGCGTTCGACGGGGCCCTGACGGTCGACGCCCTGTCGCGCTTCGTCGCGACGGCCGTCCTCGTCGCGACCATGCTGGCGGGCATCGTCTCGGCCGACTCGCTGGGACCCCGGCGGGTCCTCCTCCCGGAATACTACGCCCTGCTTCTGTCGTCCGCCGCGGGGATGGTCCTGCTCGTGATGAGCCACGACCTCATCACGATGTTCCTGTCGGTCGAGATCCTGTCGCTCGCCCTCTACGTCCTCTGCGGGATCACGCGCACCGACCCGCGGTCGAACGAGTCGGCCATGAAGTACTTCGTCCTCGGGTCGTTCGCCTCGGGCTTCCTCCTCTACGGGATGGCCCTCATCTACGGGGCGACGGGGACCGTCTTTCTCGAGGGCATGGCGGCGAAGCTCGGGACGGCGACCTCGGCGACGGCGCTCGCGGGGGTCGGCCTCCTCGTCGCGGGCTTCGCGTTCAAGGTGGGGGCGGCGCCCTTCCACATGTGGGTGCCGGACGTCTACGAAGGGGCGCCGACGCCCGTGACGGCCTTCATGTCGGTCGCGGTGAAGGCGGCGGGCTTCGGGGCGCTCGTCCGGATCCTCCTTGGCGGCCTTCCGGCGCAGGCCGAGGAGTGGGGTCCGCTCGTGGGGGCGCTCGCGGCGCTCACCATGATCGTGGGGAATCTCGGCGCCCTGACCCAGACGAGCGTGAAGCGGATGCTCGCCTATTCCAGCGTGGCGCACACCGGATACGCCCTGATCGGCCTGGCCGCGGCGGGGGCGCTGGCGGGCCGGGGGGCTCCCGAGGGCCCGGCGGCGGCGCTCTTCTACGTCGGCGTCTACACCGTGATGACGCTGGGCGCCTTCCTCTTCCTGATGTTCGCGGGAAGGCCCGCGACCCCGGCGTCGCCCGGCCGGGACGCCGAGACTTACGACGACCTCAACGGTCTCGCCCGCCGCCGCCCCTGGGCCGCGGCCTTCATGACGATCCTGATGGTGTCGCTGGCGGGCGTCCCGCCGACGGCCGGCTTCTTCGGAAAATTCACGCTCTTCAAGTCCGCCGTGGACGCGGACTGCGCCGGCCTGGCCGTCCTCGGCGTGATCATGAGCGTGGTCTCCGCGGCGTACTACCTCCGCGTCGTGGTGGCGATGTACATGAAGGACGCGCCGCACGAGACGGAGGAGGAGGCCGCGGCGGAGCCGAAGCCCGACCCGTCCGCGGGGCTCGCCGTCGGGGTTTCGGCCTTCCTCACCCTCGCGTTCGGCCTCGCGCCGGGGTGGATCCTGGAGACCGCCCGGGCGGCGGCGAATTTCCTGCTGAGGTGAGCACTCAGCGTTCAGCGGTCAGCAATCAGCGATCAGCACTCACTGAGGATTCTTCCGGGGCCCGAAGATGGAGCGGTGCGCGACCATGATGCACTGTTCCACCACGACGAGAAGCCCCGCCTCGGACGCGCGCCGCGCCGCCTCGTCGTTTCCCACGCCCAGCTGCATCCAGACCGCCTTCGCCTTCGCGGCGATGGCGTCCTCGACGACGGGCGGGACGTGCTCCGGGCTGCGGAAGATGTCCACGATGTCGACGCCTCCCGGGATCGACCCGACATCCGGATAGCAGTCGCGGTCCAGGAGGCGCGCGTGTCCGGGGTTGACCGGGACGACGTCGTACCCCGCGCCGATCAGGTACCGGGCGATCCTGTGGCTGTCGCGGTCCGGATTGGGTGAACATCCGACGACCGCGATCCGGCGCGCGGTCTCGAGCAGGTTCCTCACCGCCCGCGGGTCGTTCGTGATGTCCATGATTCCTCCACGCGCCGCCCGAAGGCCTCGGCCTCGCTCTCGGCCCGGGTCACCGCGTCCTCGATCCGCTGCCTCCACTCCTCGACC
>DASXTT010000060.1:0-5426 GCA_036505255.1 Planctomycetota bacterium
TGGAGTCGTGAGTCGTGAGTCAGGAGTCGTGAAGACGGCAAGAGTGCGCTTTGGCCAGGCATCGTGGGAGCTTCATTTCCGCGGAGCCCTGGACCGCGGGCACTCAAGCCATCGTGCCGCGTCCCCCGGACTCACGACTCACGACTGAGGACTCACGACTTCTGGCTATGGAATTGGATCTCCACGAACCGATCAAGAAGGCGCTCTCGAAGGCCCGCCAGGCCTACGAGGCCGGGGACCATCCCCGGGCCGCCGCCGCTTACGACAAGGCCGCGGCCCTGATGTCGCTCTACGCGGAGCAGGCGACGGGGCGCGAGGCCGAGGAGCGCCGCAAGCGCAAGGCGATCGAGTACCGCCAGATGGCCCGGAAACTCCGGAGCGGGGAGATCTCCGAGCGCGCCTCCGCGCCCCCCGCCGACAACGGCAATGAAGCGCCGGTGGCCTCGAGCCCGGCCGGCGTCCCTTCCGAGATCAAGGCGATCGTTTCCAACCTGATGACGAACGCGAGCGTCACGTGGGACGACATCGGGGGGCTCGACGACACGAAGGACGAGATCAAGTTCGCGCTCGGGATGACCCTCGCGAAGCCGCCGGAGCACGTCCACATCGCGGCCTGGACCAAGATCCTCTTCTACGGCCCGCCGGGCACGGGCAAGACGCTCCTCGCGGCCGCGACCTCCAACGCGATCCGGTCGACCGAGGACGTCCCGAGCGTCTTCTACAACGTGAAGATCGCGAGCGTCCTCTCCAAGTACTTCGGCGAGAGCTCCAAGATCATCGGCGAGCTCTACGGCACGGCGCGCGACACGTCGCCGAGCGTCGTCTTCCTCGACGAATTCGAATCGCTCTGCGGCAAGCGGGACGCCTCGGACACGGGGGCCGAGCGGCGGATCCTCTCGACCCTTCTTTCCGAGCTCGACGGCATGGACCAGAAGGGGCGCACGGACATCTATGTCCTGACGATCGCCGCGACCAACCGGCCGTGGGACCTCGACCCCGCCGTGCTCTCGCGGTTCGAGAAGAAGATCCTGATTCCCTTGCCCGACGCCGTCACCCGCGAGAGAATCCTGAAGATCCATCTCGAGAAGAAGGGGTACCGGACGCCGGTCGCCTCGGGCGAGCTGGCCGAAATGACGGCGGGCTACAGCGGCCGCGAGATCGAGCGGTTCTGCAAGGAAGTGACGACCGGCATGATTGAGGAAATGAATCGCGAGATTCCCGGTCTAATAGACCAGGGCCTGGACCGCGTAAAGCAGTACCGGCTGAAGGTGCGGGAGCTGACGCGGGCCGACTTCGAGGTCGCGGCGCGGCTCATCCAAGCCCAGACGACGCCCGAGGAGATGGCGAAGTTCGTCCGCTGGAAGGAATCGACGCAGGAAGAATAGGATGGCGCACTCGAGCTGCTGGGACTGCGGATGCGAGGTGCCTCGCCGCGCGCACCACTGCCCGTACTGCGGGTGGCCCGTCGCGCCGGCCCCGTCCCGTCGCCGCGTCCTCCCTTTCGTCCTGCTGTCTTTGCTCTTGGTCTGCGGAATCGCCTACGGGGCGTCAAAGGTATCTCACGGAAGGAATGCCATGTCGGCCCGGGTCCAGGTGCAGTCGATCCGGCACACTTGGGGTTCCATTCGCCGCTCCGATAATGGCAACTATCGGGCTTGTGTGCTATGCGGGAAGACTTTGCGGATGTCGCAACGAAAGGATGCCGGGGCGTGCCCGGGTATGATCGTCAGGAGGTAAGGATATGGCGCTTTCGACATGTCGGGATTGCGGACGCGAGGTTTCGACCCGCGCCCACCATTGCGTGCACTGCGGCCGGCCCTGGCCGAGCGGGAACTGCTGCTCGCCTCTCGTGACCGGCCTCATCGTCGGCCTGGTCGCCCTCACGGCCGTCGGCGGGGCGTACCTCGTGAGGAACAAGTGCCGCCAGCTCCGGGAATGCCGCGTCGAGCGGATGGAGCGCGGGGCGGACAGCCCCCGGACCGAGTCGATCCGGCACGCCGACGACGCCCCGCAGGCGGCGCCGGCGCCCGCGGACCGCAAGTAGGAGCCGGGCATGGGCCTGTTCAAGTCCCGCAGCGACCGGAAGATCGAGCGCGACATCGAGATCCGCAAGGGCGTCGCGTCCCTGCGGCGCAACATCCGCGACCTCGGCAAGCACGAGGTCTCCTACATCGACAAGGCGAAGCGGGCGAAGAAGATCGGGGACAAGGACCAGCTCACCTTCCTGAAGCGGATGCTCAAGAAGACCGCCGCGCAGAAGCGGATGCGCGAGCGCCAGCTCCTCTCGATCGAGACCGCCGTCCAGATCAAGACCCAGGCGGAGAGCGACGCCGATTTCGCCCGCTCGATGGGCGCCGTCGCGAAGTCGATCTCCGAGGTCTACGGCGCCACGGACTTCGTGAAGACCCAGAAGAACTTCGAGAAGGCGATGATGCAGGCCGAAACGCTCCAGCAGCAGATGGACGTCTTCCTCGAGATGTCGAGCGAGCACGTCATGACCGGCGAGGTCGAGGGCGAGAACGAGGTCATCTCCGACGCCGAGATCGACCGCATGCTCGACGAGGAGGTCGTCCACGAGGAGGAGAAGGGCGTCGACTCGGACATCGAAAAGGGACTGAAGGACATCCAGGACGAATTGGACAAAGAGGGGAAATAGGCGTTCCCCGCAAGCCGTTTGCCGTTCGCCGATGGGGGCCAACGGTGAACGGTCCCGGACCCCATAACGAGGACCTCACATGAACGTGCCCCCCGCCCCGCCGCCGCCGATGTCCCCGATCCCGCCGATGCCGATGGCCGCCCCGCCCCCCAAGAAGTCGGGCGCGTTGAAGTGGATCCTCATCGGTTGCGGCGCCTTCGCCTTCCTGGGCATCCTCTCGTGCGGAGGCTGCCTGGCGATCGTTTATTTCGGCGCGAGGGCGGTCGTGAACCACGCGGTGGCCCAGGTCAAACCGATCATCGCCTCGAACGAAACCGTCAAATCGGAAATCGGGGAGCTCAAGACCGTCACGCCGCGCTGGGATTTGCGGGCTGAAAAGCGAAACGGCAAGGAGACGATTTACGTCACCCTCGACGTCGAGGGCGACCGGGGCAAGGGCACGGTTCAGGTCAAGATGTTCGGGCGCAACACCCGCAAGGATGAGTTCTTCGTCACCCTGACCTTCGTCAACGAGGCCGGGACCAAGCACACTCCCATCGGGACGTGGAGAGTCTACGACGACGGGAAGGGCAATGCCGGCTTCACGCCCGTGAAGGATCCGCCGCCCGACGAACAGGGCGGCGGCACCGAAGATTGACGGATGCCCAAACCCTTTCTGCTCGAGTCGTTCGAGAAGCACAAGGTCCTCGGCATCCGCTGCTTTCACGCGGGCGACCTGCACGAGGCCAAGTACCACTTCCTGAAGGCGGCCGAGTACCTCCTCCAGCTGGCGCGCCAGTCGGACCCGGACCTGCGCAAGGTCCGGACCCGGCAGGCCGCGAAGCTCATCGAGCTCGCCAAAACCGTCAAGCAGAGGCGGCGCGCCGTGCGCGAGAAGGCGGCGGCCCGCGCGGCCGGCGGCGGCGCGAAGGAGGAGGAGACCGGCGAGCTGCCCGAGGACTGGCTCGTCGTCGAGAAGCCGAAGATCCGCTTCGGCGACATCGCCGGGCTCGAGGACGTGAAGGAGCAGATCCGCGTCAAGATGATCTACCCCTTCACCCACGCGGAGCAGGCGAAGAAGTACCGGATCCGGACCGGGGGCGGCATCCTCCTCTTCGGGCCGCCGGGGACGGGCAAGACGATGATCGCCAAGGCCGTCGCGGGCGAGCTCGACGCGACCTTCTTCGCGATCGCGCCGAGCGAGATCCTCAACAAGTGGGTCGGGGAGAGCGAGAAGAACATCCGGAGGCTCTTCGACGCGGCCCGCCGGTGCGCGCGCGCCGTCATCTTCATCGACGAGGTGGAGGCGCTCACGCCGCCCCGCCGCGACGGGGAAAGCGGCGGCGTCATGCAGCGCGTCGTGCCCCAGATCCTCAACGAGCTCGACGGCTTCGACCGCAAGGAGGGCCAGCACCTCCTCTTCATGGGCGCCACGAACGAGCCGTGGAACATCGACACGGCGATGCTCCGGCCCGGGCGCCTGGACGAGAAGATCTACGTCGGCCTCCCCGACGCCCCGGCGCGCCGGAAGATCCTCGACATGAACCTCGGCGACGTGCCCCTCGAGGACGACGTCGACCTCGACCGGATCACCTCCCGCCTCGAGGGCTACAGCGGCGCCGATATCGCCTACCTTTGCCGGAAGGTGGCGGAGGAGACGTTCCTCGACTCGGTCGAGAAGAAGATCGACCGGCAGATCGGCGCGCGCGATTTCGACCGGGTCCTCCTGAAACTCAAGCCCTCCGTGGCGCGGGTCGACCTCGATCGCTTCAGACAATTCAAGGCGGGCGGGGCTTGACCCGTTCGTCGGCGCGGCAGGTCGCGATCCTCGCGGCGATGGCGGCCACGATCGCCATCCTCCTCCTCAACTATCTTGAAGTCGACCGGTACCCGAAGGGGCTCGACGGCCCGCCGGGGCCCCGCAACGTCGACCTGCCGATATGGTTTCCGCGCGTGCTTTTCCACGGGTGCGTATATTGCGAGACCTGCCCCCACCGGTTTGTGCTTTCCGAATGCCGGCTCTCGGTGACGGTGACCGACCACGACGGCTGGTACCGGCTCTTCTGGGCCGGGTCCGAGGTGTACGTGTACGACGAGCCGGCCCCGGTGGCGGCCGCGCTCCGGAACTCCACGGCGGAGGTGGCGGACGGGACGTGGACGATCCGCGGGAGGTACGCGCCCGTCGAGGACATGGACCCTCACCCCTGCCCCGCCGCCGCGGGCGAGGTCGAGCTCCGCTACCGGCTCCGGCACGGGACCTTTCCGGGCTTCGGCCGGCCCGCGGTCGACCCGAGCGGGACGCTGGGCATGCCCCGCAGGTTCTACTGGCGACAGGAGAAGTCCCCGAACGATCGCGTGGGCGACTTGTGGTGGGAGCTGGAAAATCCGGAGTCATACGCGGGCGCCCGCAAGTCACCTTGTCCTTGTGGACCCTGACGCAAAGCTTCCAGTTCCCCGTTCCCGGATTCCAGCCTAACTACAAGCGTCGAGCTTGAAGCTTCTGAAACTGGGATCTGGGCGCCGGGAACTAGAAGCTTTGTCGTTATCATTAATGCATGCTCGTCGCGATTGTCCTCACCGTCATCCTTCAGGCACCCCCGACTCCTAAAAAACCTGTTCCTTTGCCTGGTTCATACGCTCATCCGTTTCACGCCTACAAGATCCTCCTGCCACCCCAGTGGGTACGGGGGAAGAACCAGGGCCAGGCGCACGCCAGCTTCTACGCGCCCAAGCTCGAGGCCTACATTCCGCGCGTCGATCTCCACGTGCAGAAGCCCGTCAAGGAATTCGG
>DASXTT010000061.1:0-9984 GCA_036505255.1 Planctomycetota bacterium
GGGCGTGGCTCGAGGAACGTCGCGGGCGGGCCCCCGCGAATGAGCCCGCGCTGTTCGTCAACGCCGGCGGGGGGCGTCTCGACGTCCGGAGCGCGCGGCGGATCGTGACGGCGGCCGCGGCGGTCGCGGGCCTCGGCCGCAAGGTCAGCCCTCACACGCTGCGCCACAGTTTCGCGACGCATCTTCTCGACCGGGGAGCGGACCTGCGGAGCGTGCAGGAGCTGCTGGGCCACGAGAACTTGACGACGACCCAGATTTACACGCATGTCGGGACAGGGAGGCTGCGGCAGGTATACGACGGCGCCCATCCGCGGGCGCGGTAGGGGCCCTACTTCGTCTCCGCCTCTTCGAACAGCTTCTTCACTTCGGACGGCATTTCCACCTTCGCGGCCCCCACGTCGCTGAATTCCGTGGTCCGCGACACGGTCATCTCCAGGGTCCGGCCCTCATCCTCGATCTCGATCTTGCAGTCGGCCTGGAATCTCACGATTCGTTTCTCGGGGCCGCCGATCCATACCCGGCCCGTGCCCTCGAAGGTGCCCTTGCCGAGGAGCACGCCCACCCCGCCGGGGAGCATGGCCCGGACGCCGTTTTCCGTCAGCGGGCCCTCGTAGACGGAGCACTCCAGGTCGCCGATCTTCTCGGCCCCGTCCTTCTTCTTGATCTCCTTGAACCGCTCCTCGAGTTTCTTGAGCTCCTCGTGGGGCGGCTTCAACCCGCGCGCCACTACGGGAATCTGGCCGGCCATCGGCCCTTCGCCCACCTTTTGCTGGCCGGCTTTCACGAGGCTCCAGGTCCCGGTTTCGGCGTCCTTGACGGCGACCTTCTTGTCGACCCGGAAGATCGTCCCGACCGGCCCCATGCTGGCGGTGAAACCCTGGTCCTTCACGTAGGCCCCGGTGTAGTCGATGGGTTCGGCGATGAAGGGGACCCCATCGACCGCGATCTTGCCCTTGAACCGGTAGTTCTCCAGCGCCCGGGTCTTTTCGGCGGCCTTCGCGACATCTTCCTTCTCGTCGGGGAGGCGGAAGCCCAGGAGGGCGATGGCGGCCACGATCGGAAGCGCGATGGAGCGAATCATGAAAGGGCCCTCAAATCATCCTGGTGTCATACGTCCTGCCGCCCGAATTGCCGGTCGTTATCTCCCCCGCTCCCAGGGCAACATAACAGAGATTATCGGACGTTGTTTCCGGTGGAGGATGACCCGAGGACTTGCCTCCTGATCATCCATGGAGCGTACTCGCGCCCCTCGAGGATGTCCCGGTACTGCCGCGGGTCGAGCGTGGCCACGGCGCGCGCGACGGGCTTGGCCGGATCGGGGGTCTCGAGGATGCAAACACCCGACTTCTTGAGCGGGATCTCGCTGACGAGCCCCAGGAGCCGGGCCGCAAGGCGCCCCAGGTCCGGCTGGTGCCCGACGAGCATCAGGGTCGGTTCGTTGTCGCGATGCATCTTCCAGCACAGCTGCTCCAAGTCACTTCCGATGGCGAGCTCCGGCTCGACCTTCGGGATCACCCCGAGGTGTTTCGCGGCGATTTCCGCCGTTTCCAGGGCCCGCGGGAGGGGGCTCGTCCAGAGCTGGTCGACTCTCTCGATGGTGGCCGCGATGAGCCGTCCCATGAGGTCCGCCTGCTCGCGGCCCTCCGGCGTGAGCCGGCGCTCGGCGTCCGTGGCCGCCTTGTCCTCCGCGGCGGCGTGGCGGGCGAGGATGATCTTCATGAGCGGCACCCCCTCAGTTCTTCTTCTGGCGCGCCTTCAACAGGTTGAGCGCGCTCCCCGCCTTGAACCATTCGATCTGCTCAGCCGTCATGCTGTGACGAAGCTCGATCTCCTCCCGCTTGCCGTCCGCATGATGGAGCACCGCCTTCACCGGCTTCCCCGGCGCCAGGCCCTTCAGGCCCAGGAGGCTGATCCGGTCGGTCTCGCGGACCTTGTCGTAATCCGCGGGGTCGGCGGATGTCAGCGCCAGGATCCCCTGCTTTTTCAGGTTCGTCTCGTGGATCCGCGCGAAACTCCGGGCGATCACGGCCGCCGCGCCGAGGTGGCGGGGCGACATCGCCGCGTGCTCGCGGCTCGATCCCTCGCCGTAATTCGAGTCCCCCACTACGACCCACCGGAGGCCCTTCGCCTTGTACGCGCGCGCCACGGCCGGCACCGGCTGGTCCTTTTCCCCGGTCAGCAGGTTGACGGTGACCCCCGCCTTCCCGCTGAAGGCGTTGATCGCGCCCGTGAACATGTTGTCGCTGATGTTGTCGAGGTGGCCCCGGTACCGGAGCCACGGCCCCGCCGGCGAGATGTGATCCGTCGTGCACTTCCCCTTCGCCTTGAAGAGCAGCGGGCACTCCAGGAAATCGCCGCCGTCCCACGCGGGAAAGGGGTCCAGCATCTGGAGCCGCCGGCTCTTCGGATCGACCTTCAGTTCGACCTTCTCGCCTTCGCCGGAAGGCGCGACGAATCCCTCCATCGGGATCGCGAATCCCTTGGGAGGCACCTCGGCGGCCGGCGGAGGCGGCTGGAGTTTCACCGACCGACCCTCCGGCGTCTTCAGCTCGTCCTTGAGGGGATTGAAGGAGAGTTTTCCGGACAGGCCGACCGCCATGACGATCTCGGGGCTGGCGATGAAGGAGAGCGTGTCGGGGCTCCCGTCGTTGCGGCCCGGGAAGTTGCGATTGAAAGAATTCAGGATGCTGTTCCGCTTGGGAACGTCCGCGGCGCGTTTCCACTGCCCGATGCACGGACCGCAGGCGTTGGCGAGCACCGTGGCCCCCACCTTTTCGAGCGCCTCGATGTGCCCGTCGCGGCGGATCGTCGCGAAGATCTGGTCCGAGCCCGGAGTCACGAGAAAAGGGATCGGCGCGCGGAGCCCGGCCGCCGCCGCCTGGCGCGCCACGTCGACGACGCGCTCGAGATCCTCGTAGGACGAGTTCGTGCAGCTCCCGATGAGGGCCGCGGAGAGTTCGTCGGGATAGTGGTGCTTGCGCACGTCGGCGGCCATCTTCGATATCGGCCGCGCGAGGTCGGGACTGTGCGGGCCGCAGATCTGCGGCTCCAGCTTCGAGAGATCGATCTCGATGATCCGCTCGAAGAACTTCTCCGGGTGCTTCTCGACCTCCTCATCGGCCGCCAGGAGATCGGTGCCGCGGTCGGCGAGTTCGGCGATCTCCCCCCGCCGCGTGGCCTTCAGATAAGTGGCCATCCGGGCGTCGTACGGGAAGAACGACGTGGTCGCCCCGTGCTCCGCGCCCATGTTCGTGATCGTGGCCTTGCCGGTGGCGCTGATCGAGGCCGCTCCCGGCCCGAAATACTCGACAATACGGTCCGTGCCGCCGGAGACCGTGAGAATCCGGCAGACCTCGAGAATGACGTCCTTCGGCGCGGTCCATCCCCCGAGTCGTCCCGTCAGCCGGACGCCCACGAGCTTCGGGTGCTTCACCTCCCACGGGAGGCCGGCCATCACGTCGACCGCGTCCGCCCCGCCGACCCCCACCGCGATCATGGCGAGGCCGCCCGCGTTGGGCGTGTGGGAGTCCGTGCCGATCATCAGGCCGCCTGGAAAGGCGTAGTTCTCCAGCACGACCTGGTGGATGATCCCCGACCCCGGCTTCCAGAACCCGAGGCCGAATTTCCGCGAGGCGGCGAGGAGGAAGTCGTAGACCTCCTGGTTCTCGGTGAGCGCGACCCTCGTGTCGGGCTCGGCGCCGACCTGGGCGCGGATCAGGTGGTCGCAGTGCACGGTGGTCGGCACGGCGACCCTCGGGATGCGGCTCTGGGCGAACTGGAGGAGGGCCATCTGCGCCGTGGCGTCCTGCAGCGCCACGCGGTCGGGCCGGAGCGCGAGGATCGCCTGGCCGGGCGCGAATTCCTGGGTTTCGGGCTTGTCGAGATGGCCGAAGGTGACCTTCTCGGACCCCGTGAGGGGGCGGCCGAGGCGGCGGCGGACGGTGTCAAGGGCGCGGCGCGAATGCTCGAAAACCTGGGCGACGACCGGGCGGGTGATGTCGATCTGCATGGCGGACCTCGATCCGGGGTGAATCAAGGCTCCCGTGCCAACGCCTCCACGGCCGCCAGCGGATTCCCGTTCGCGGCCGCGGCGCTCACGGCGGCGAAAAACGCCGGCCAGGAGTTCCGGACGCGCCCGAAGACGCGCCGGAACTCATTGTACCGCCCGTACCGGACCTGCGCAACGATCGTGGCGTTGTTCAGCTCCGGCCCCGACACCCGGCGGAAGACCCCCGTCCGGAAGCGCGGGACCAGGGTCGCGTACTCCTCCCGCGCCCCGGCGAATACTTGCTCCCGCTCCGAGAGCTTTTCCTCGCGCGTCCTCGACGAGGAGTAGAGCGCCGCGAGCCTCTCGTACAGGTCCAGGATGAAGGCGTCGAAGAGCGCCTCGTCCTCGAACCGGGATCGCGCCTCCCGGACCTCCGGGGCCTCCCGGCCGTGCCGTTCCTCGAGAAGCTGCAGGGCCCCTTCCCTCCCGACGAAGGTCGCCAGCGACTCGTTGAAGTCGGTCTGGCCCGACGCGTAGATCGTCCCGTGGACGAGTTCGTGGATCACCGTCGAGGCGAGCGACGCGTCCGACATCGCGAGCATCGACGAGAAGACCGGATCGCGAAACCAGCCGAGCGTGGAATAGGCCGCGGACTCGCCGATGCAGACGTCCCAGCCTTCCGCCCGCAGGGCCGACGCCTCCGCCTCGGCATCCCGGCGATCGAAGAACCCCTTGTAAGGAAGCGAACCCACCACCGGGAACCACCACACGTAGGGCACGAACGCGTCGGGCCGTACCGCGGAGACGACGTAGGTGACGGCGCGGCGCCCCGTGTCGAAGTAGGTCGTGTAGTTGCGGCTCGGCTTGAGGCCGAGGCGCTCCTCGGCGAACCGTCGGGCGGCCTGGACGAGGTCCAGCTTCCGCGCGCGCGTCTCGGTGAGCCCGGGATCCGCGTACACCTCCTCGAGGGGCCGGCTGTTGAGGACGATGTCGAACTGTCCGGCGGCCTGGTTCAGGTAGTAGCAGCCCGGGCCGGTCGCGAGGAGGGCGATGAGTCCGGCGGTTCGAAGGATGGGTCCCGTCGCTGTGCGGCGCAAGGTGGGCAGTCTACCGCACCGCCTACCAATACTTGATCGTCAGGACCTTCTTGCACCCGTGGCATTCGTGGCAGACGCACTCGATCGCCTTGCCTCCGCGGCTCGTCTTGATCTTGCCCTCGCCCTTGCATGGGCTGCAGTTTTTCTCGACGACATCTTCTTTCTCTTTCTTGACCCGGCTCGAGGTGTCCGCGTAGAGGCACTCCAGCCACTCCCGGCGCATGGAGTTCGAGGCGTTCTGCCACCACTCGATCTGCGTTTCGAGCTTCTGGCCGAGCGGCGGCTTCTTCTTCGGGTCCTGGCCGTCGCCGAAGCGCCGCTTGAAGTCGTCGAGGTCGTCGCTCCCGTCGCCCGTGTAGTCCAGCCCGCCGTCCTGGCCCCCCCGGTGGATCCAGGTGCCGTCCTTCATGCTGACCGAGCGGTACTTCTTCTCGGTGCGGGCGTCCCAGTGGCGCCCCACCTCGTCGGCCGTCGCGTTGAGCTTCTTGGCCACCTCGGCGACGATCTCCTCGTCCAGCTTGGCGATCCCCTCGCGCGCCAGCTGGAGCGTGAATTTGCTCGAGGTGTACTTGCTGATGAGCGACGCGCGGACGGTCCGCCACACGTCCGGCACGTCGGCCGCGAGAACCTTGTCCCGGTCCTTGTAGTATTCCTTCTTCCGGGTCTCGATCTCCGAAATGATGTTCAGGTTCGCCTTGGCGACGGACGTCTCGGTGAATTCCGTGAGAAACTTCTGGGCGGCCGCGATCGCGTTGTCGAACTGGTATTCCGCCGCGAGCTTGCGGGCCGCCGCCAGGGCCTTCTCGGCGTTGTCCTCGACGATGCGCACCCCCATCGCGTTGACGAGGCCCTTCATCTCCTCCACCCGGTCGGCGGGCGCCACGCCCTGCGCGCGCTTGAAGTACTCCTGGGCCCGGGCGTACACGCGGATGGACGACGCGAAGTGGCCCAGCTCGACGAGCTTCGCGAAATCGGTGTCCGCGACGCCCTTCGCCCGGCGGTCGATCATTTCCTCCGGGGTGTAGACGTCGCTTTCCTTGACCCGGACCGCCTCGCGGTGAATCTCGGCGGACTTGTGGGTCTGCTGGACGCCTTCGCGGGTCTTGATGCTGATGTTCCCGTCGCGCTCGGCCACGATGATCCCCACGAGCTCGCGCTGCTGGTTGGTGACGATCCGGACCGCGTCGATGAGGTCCTGCCCGCCGACCGCCTCGGACGGGCTCGTGATCCGGGTGCGGATGCGGTAGGCCTCGGCGTCCGGGATCTGGCTCCACCGGATGAAGACTTCCCCGCCCGTGTCCCACCGTCGCAGGACGAATCCGGCCTTGGAATCGCCCTCGAAGGCGATCGCGCCGCTCAGCACCTTGCCGTTCCTGAGCCGGACGATGTCCTGGGCCTCGGCGGCCGCCGCCGTGGAGGCGACGACGACGAGGGCGGCGAAAAGTCGAGGCAGCGACATGGTCAATCTCCCCGGCGAAGATCCGATCCCGAGCCTTTCAAGATTGTACGACGATCGACCCGATTTGACGAAGCAAAGCCGTCGGCGGCCCGCTCCCTGCCGCCGGATTCCAGGCGCCGGCAGCGGCAAGCGGGTAGCCGGGAGCTCAGGTCGAATCCGGCAGGATCTTCCGCGTCTCCGCCCTCAGGAACTCGGCCGTTTTGCGGGCGTCCCCGAACTTCACCGCCCGGTCCGCGATCTCCTTCGCGTCCTGGATCGAAACCGACCGGATGATCTTCTTGATCTCGGGAATGACCGGCGGCACCACGCTGAAGGTCCTCAAGCCCAGGCCGAGGAGGAGCAGCGTGTAATTGACGTCGCCGGACATCTCGCCGCAGACGGCGACCGGCTTCCCCGTGCGGCGGCCCACGTCGATCACGTTCGCCAGGAGCCGGAGGATCGCCGGATGCGAGGGCTGGTAGAGGCTCGCGACGCGCTCGTTCGTCCGGTCGATCGCGAGCGTGTAGGCGATCAGGTCGTTGGTGCCGACGCTGAAGAAATCGGCGTGCTCGGCGAGGAGATCCGCGGTCATCGCGGCCGAGGGGACCTCCACCATGATGCCGACCGGGATCCCGTCGGAGACCGCCTGGTTCTCGCGCTGGAGGTCGCGCTTCACCGCCGCGAGGATTTCCCGGACCCGCAGGAGCTCCTCCACCGAGGCGATCATCGGGATCATCATCTGGACGTTGCCCAGGGTGGCCACTTTGAGGATCGCCCGCAGCTGCGTCTTGAAAATGTCCGGCCGGGCGAAGCAGAGCCGGATCGCCCGCGTGCCGAGGTGGGGGTTCTCCTCCCGGGCGAAGCCGTCGACGGGCATCTTGTCGGCGCCCAGGTCGAGCGTACGGATGACGAGCCTTCGCGGGCCCAGCAGGGCCACCGCCTTCCGGTACGCCTCGAGGTGGGTCTTCTCCGTGGGCGGCCCGCCGCCCCTGAGGAAGAGAAACTCGGTCCGGTAGAGTCCGACGCCCTCGGCGCCGTTCGCGAGCGCGGCCGGGATTTCCTCGGGGGTCTCGATGTTCGCGAAAAGCTCCACGCGCGTCCCGTCGCGGGTCACGGCGGGCAGCTCCCGCAGCTCGTGCGAGAGCTTTTTCTCCATGACCTGGAAATTGAGCTCCATGGCCTGGTAGCGCTTCAGAGTCGCCACGTCGGGATCGAGAATGATCGTCCCCGTGCTCCCGTCGAGGATGACCTTGTCGCCCGTGGTCACGTCGCGGGCGATCCCCTCGACGCCCACCGCGGCCGGGATTCCGAGGGACGAGGCGACGATGGCGGTATGTGACGTCGACCCGCCGATCTCGGTGACCATTCCCAGGACCTTGGAGCGGTCGAGGCCCAGGGTCTGCGCCGGGCTCAGGTCATGCGCGACAACCACGACCTGCCGCGTGAGCCGCGCGAGGTCCTCGCGTTTCTCCCCGAGGAGGGCGCGCAGGAGCGCCTTCTCGGTCTCCGAGAGGTCCTGGAGGATCGGCTGGACCCACGCGAAGTTGCCGGAATCCGCGAGCACCTTCATCTTCCGCTTCAGGGTGCGCGAAACCGCGTACTCGGCGCTGTGGCGGTTCCGGCGGATGTCCTCGGCGACCTCCGCGCGCAGCTTCTCGTCGCCGAGGAGCCCCATATGGGCCTGGAGAATGCGGGCGACGCTCTGGCCCACGCGCTTCGACATCCGGGAGAGCTGATCCGCGATCTGGGCGATGGCCTGCTTCGAGGCCGCCTCGAGCCGGGCCACCTCGCTTTCGACCTCCTTGGGGGCGACCTCCTTCCGGGGAATGGCGAATTCCTCGTCGGAGAGGACGAAGGCCTCTCCGATCGCGTACCCCGGCGAGACTCCGATACCCCTTCGGATTTCCATTAGGATTCGCGAGGCCGCCCCGCGGAGGGCCTCGCGGATCCTAATCGGCCTCTTCCATCCCGAACCGGCTTTCGACGAACTTCGCCAGCGCGGCCGCCGCTTCCTCCGCGTCCTCCCCCTCCGCCTGGATGACGAGCCGGGTGCCCGGCACGGCGGCGATCATGAGGAGGTCGAGGCTGCTCTTGCCGTCGAAGGAGCGGCCGTCCCGGAGGATCCGGATCTTCGATTTGAACCTGCCCGCCTCCTGCGCGAAGGCCGCCGCCGGGCGGACGTGGAGCCCCTTCTTGTTGGCGATCGTAACCTGACGCTCACTGATCATGTAGGGTTTTCCCTGGAGGGGGGCTCCCCCGGGGCGGGAGGCCGCCGGCTCGGCCGGGGCGGTCAGACGTTCGCGACCTGCTCGATCTCCCGGAAGATCTCCTCGATCTCCCTGGTGGTCCGCGCGGCCTTGAGGAACCGGCAGAAGTTGGCCGTCCGGATCGCCGCGGAGGTTGCTTTCAGCGCGTCGATGTACTCGGTTTTCCGGGTCGTCGGCGAAGCGATCACGAAGAAGAGGTGGACCGGCTGACCGTCGATTGCGCTGTATTCGATCGGGTGCGTCGAGCGTCCGAAGGCACCCAGGAGATTTTTCAGCGAGTCCACGTGGGCGTGGGGGATCGCGACCCCGCCGCCGAGCCCCGTGCTGCCGAGCTTGGACTCTCGATGGAGGATCGCCTCGACGAGGTCCCCGGCGGGGATCCGGTCCGACGGATAGGCCTTCCGCATCGCGGCCACGAGCTCGGTGATGACGCCCTTCTTGTCGGTCGCCTTGAGCTCGGCGACGATCGCCTTTTTCGCGATGAACTCCGTCAGTTTCATGAAGTCACGCTCCTCCGGCGCCTTCCGACTACCACCAGATGTCCCCGGAGGCCTCCCCGAGGACCGCCTCCGCCTCTCCGACCGCCGCCCGGCGCGCCCGGGTGATCCGGGCCGCCTTCGCCTTGTCCCTCAGCCGGTCCTTCAGCTTCGTGAGCTGGCGCTCCATCTTCGCGAAGGCGGTGTCGAACCCCGCCGTCGCGGTCTGGTCCTGCGCGTGCACCACCAGGACCGAGCCTCGGGGCGCGTGCAGGATCAGCTCCGCGGAAAACTGGCCGTCCTTCTCGGGACAGAAGAGGATTTCCGCCCGCTGGATGTTGTCGAAATACCGGGTCAGCCTCTCCGTCTTCCCGATCGCGTAGCCTCTCAGCACCTCCGTCACGTCCATATGGCGACCGGTCACCGTGACTTTCACAGTTCCCTCCGCCCAAAAAAACTCCCGCGGGTCCCCCTTACCGTCCCAGGGCCAGGCGCTCCCCCGCCCGCGGATCGTGATCCGCCTGGTCGAAGATTGTTTCTGTCGTGCGCTGGAAAATGCTCGCCGGAAACCTGGTGAGCGCTTCGAAGCCGGAGTGAACGCTGGAAACCGAGGCGACCGCCATGCTGATTGGATTATACCACGCGCCGGAGATCGATCAAGGAGTGCCGGAGTTCGACCAGTTTCCGATGTCGTCGGAGGGATCGTCGGGGTCGCGCC
>DASXTT010000062.1:0-6330 GCA_036505255.1 Planctomycetota bacterium
GGGTTGACCGACTGCCCGTGGGCGTGCGCGAGGTACGCGTCCCGGACGACGTCGATGCACTCGCCCCAATGGGCGCGGATGATGTCGAAGACGGTCTTGCCGTTGATCAGTGAGAGCTCGAAGGGCATGGTCCCTACTCGAGTCTCGTCGCCCAGGTGGGATCGAACACCGTATCGAGGTACGGGGTCCCGCGGTCCGCACACAGGAACAGCGCCGTGGGGCGCTTGGCCCGCCCCTCGGCCATCCTCGCGGCATACCGCTTGACGGCCGCGAAGGCGGTCCCGCTGGAGCCGCCCACGAACATTCCGTGAGTCACCAGGAGCTCCCGGCACGCTCGAACGGTCTCTCGCTCGGGTACCATGACGACGTCGTCGATCCAGGCATGCGACAGGAGCGGCGGGACGATGCTGGACCCGACGCCGGGAATGTGGCGCTTGCGGGGTGCGTCGCCGAAGATCACGGAGCCCTGGCTATCGGCGGCGATGATCCGAACCTTCGGATAGCGCTCTTTGAGCCGGCGAGACACCCCGGCGATCGTTCCCCCCGTGCTGACGCCGATGAAGGCATAGTCGAGCGCGTCAAAGTCGGCGCAAATCTCACCTCCCGTGAGCTGGTAGTGCGCGTCCACCGCGTCCGGGTTGCCGTACTGGTTGGTCCAGTAAGCGTTCGGAATGGTGGCACAGAGGTGCTTCACCATCTGCAGGCGGGTCTTCAGGAATCCGCCCGTGTCGTCGCGGTCCTCAACCTTCACCACCTTGGGACAAAGGCGCCGCAGGAACGACTCGTAGGTGCCGGAGATGTTGGGGTCGATCACCGGGATGAACTTTAGGCCGACCAGGCGAGTGAAGGCGGCGAGAGCGGATGCAAAGTTCCCGGAGGAGGATTCGATCACCGTCGTCTCCTCGCCGATCTCGCCGCGCTCGGCCGCCCGCTTGAGGATCCAGTAGGCGGGTCGGTCCTTGATGCTCCCGTTCGGATTCACGTACTCGAGCTTGGCGAACAGGTTCATGCCCGCGACGGCCAGCGGAACATGCGGGGTGGGTCGGAAGGTCTTGCGGAGCTGGTCAAGACGTGCGACGAGAGTCGACGCCGGCCGGGGCCTCCGGAGGAGGATCGGACGAGTACCCGCGACGGTTTGGCCCGCGCCGAGCCAGCTCTTCGACACTCTTGTATCCTCCTGCGCCGGAGCGTCTCTGGACGGCATCCGACGGGTCCGCGACGCACGTCGGGGACCCGAAACCACCTGAAATTCGGCTCATCGAGGTCCGGCTTACGGCTCAAATCGATTCGATGCGGACGGTGCGGGCTCTATGGCGTAGGACTCTGGACCTTTCTACGTCAGGCCCGCGCCGGGGTTACGTGTCGAAAGATCAAGACCTCGTTAATCAACCGCTCACCTATCGGGGAAGGCCCGACGGTCAACCGGACCCCATGACAACGGTAAGTCCTCCGCGTGAAGAGCTTGCGAGCATTGGGTTTCGAATCGGCACCTGTGGCCGGACCGCCGCTCGGGGCGGCGGGTGACGTAACCGTTGAAACGGGTGTGGGGTCGGCGTCCGGCTTGAAGCTTGAAGCTTGACGCTTAAAGCTATTGGTGCCCCCAACGGGACTCGAACCCGTGTCCCGGCCTTGAGAGGGCCGTGTCCTAGGCCGCTAGACGATGGGGGCCTTTACTGCGCTCAGCAATCTCGCTACAAGGTCAATCCCAATCTGCGCGGCTCCCAGCTCCCAGATTCCAGTCCCCAGCCTTCGGCGGAGAGGCCCAGACCCTGAAAACGGCGGCGCGCATCCATAAGCGAAGGGCCATGTAATCCGCCCGGCCGGGCGAAATCAAGCCAAATGATCGGGCGTCTGCTACCATCCGCAAATGGCCGAAGGTCCCGTCCCCAAGGCGATGAGACAGGTCGGGCCAACCCAACTCGCCATCGACTGGAACGACGGGCACTCCAGCACCTACGACGTCCGCGCCCTCCGGCTCAACTGCCCCTGCGCCCAGTGCGTCGACGAAATGTCCGGCAAGCGGACCCTCAACGAGGCCGCGGTCCCCGCCGACGTGAAGCCCGTCGTCATCAACCCCGTCGGACGGTACGCCGTCCACATCGAATGGTCGGACGGCCACCGCACCGGCATCTACACCTACGCACACCTGAGGGCCTTGGGGTAGATTGCGGATTGCGGGACCCGAAATCGGCCATCCGAAATCCGCACTCAGCCCCTCACACCATCTCCAGCGATTCCTCCGGTCTCCGCAGGTCAATGGACACGGCCTGGAGTTCGTGCATGCTCTCCCCGGGATTCACCCCGAAGGTTCGCCCGATCCGGTCGCAGATCGATCCCGACATCTTCGGCGACTCGTGGATGTGGCCGTGGAGCGAGAGCGGCGGCCGCCCGCGCTGAAGGAAATCGCGCAGCGCCGCGCTCCCGATGTGCGTCCCGTCGTAGAGCACGTCCAGCTTCGTCTCGAACGGCGGCGTGTGGACCACGTACACGGTCCGCCCCGGATCGCTCCGCTCCCCGAGAGACGCCAGGTCCGCCTCGATCGTCCCGCGAGGCCGCACCTCGCCCTCCAGCGTCCCCTCGACGAGCGCGCCGTCGCGGCTGAGAAGCGCCTTGTGGGCGCGGTGCCGCGGCTCCCACCCCGGCGCGTCGTACCGGTCCCAGTCCTTCATGAAAAACGGCGTCACCGGCACGCACGAGTAGCCCGCGATCCAGAGGTCGTCGAGGAATGGATGCGCCTTCATGTGGAGCAGGCGGCAGAGGTCCTCGCGTTCGAGGGCCTCGAGGACGTCCATGTTGCACGCCCAGTCGTCGTTGCCCATGAGGAGCCAGGCGCGCGTCTCGCCGCTCCGGGCGCGGAAGTCGCGGAGCAGACCCCGGAAAAATCCCTCGAGGAATTCCCGCTGGGGGGCGACCCGGTCCCCCTCGTGAGGAGGAAGCGGCGTCAGGTCGCCGCCGAGGACCACCGCCCCGACGCCCGTGGCGAGCGCGTGGTCGAAAAGGCGTCCGTAGCTCCGCCGGTTCCCGTGGAGGTCCGTCGCGAAAAGGATGCGCGTCATGGGCCTTTGAGAATAGCGGCGCGGGGCCTACGATGGAACCCATGAGGCGATTCCTCGCGGCCCTCGCCCTCTACCTGGCCCTCGAATCGTTCTACCCGCCCTCCGCGCAGCTCTCCTCCCGCGCGGGGGAGGGCGTCATCGTCGCCTACCAGCGCACGCTTTCGAAGGGCGTGCGATCCCTCGGCGGGAGGTGCCGATTCTCCCCCTCCTGCTCCGAGTACGGCCGCCTTTCGATGCGCAAGCACGGCTTCCTCCGGGGCGCCTGGAAGACGATGGGCCGGCTGGCCCGCTGCGGGCCGTGGGGGCCGCCTCCGGGAGAGGATCCGCCCTGAGGCGCACTTCAAGTACCGGCTCATGCCGGGGTCTCGGGGACGCCGCTTCCTGCTTCCTGCCTCCAGCTTTCGGCGGGAAGCCGGGAGCCGGGAGCCGGCGGCTTCCCTTGGCCATTGACAAGACCCGCCGCCCTTTACGATCCTAGTCTTTCGGAAAGAGAACACTGGAGGGCGCATGGCAGACACTCCGGCCGGAAGTGCGGTCAATCCTCCCGGAATCGGCGAGGCGTTGGGCGCCGGCTGGACCGCGTTCAAGGGCAACATGGGGATCATGATCGGGGTCACCCTGGTCATGGTCGTCGCGGGCATCATCCCCTTCCTTCCGTTGCTTCTGCTGCCGGGCTGGTACTCGATCTCCCTCAAGGCGGTGCGGGGCCAGAAGGCGGAGTTCGGCGAGCTCTTCCTCATGTTCACCGATCGGTTTGTGGATCATCTGATGCTGCTGCTTCTGCAGATCTGCGGAGTCATCGCCTGCGGGATCGGCCAGCTCGTCACGCAACCCCTCTTCATCCCCGGAAGTTTCCTCGTCCTCGATCGGAAGATGGCGTGGAAGGCCGCCATGGACGAGTGCATGAAACGCGTCAAGCCGAACCTGCTGAACTGGATCATCTTCGTCATCGTCGTCATGATCGTCGGCGCCCTGGGGACCATCGCCTGCATCGTCGGAGTCCTGATCACGGCGCCCATGGCGATGTGCGCCATCGCGTACGGCTACGAGAAGGCCTTTGGCGGCGGCGCGGCCAAGGCGTAGCTACCACCAGGACCAGAATTCGAGGCGCACGAAGCGCCGAAGGCGCCGCGTCAGGACGTCCAGCGAGTTGCGGTCCCCGGCGTCGATGCGGGCGAATCCCGTCAGGTTGGGCTTGAGCAGGCCCTCCTCGTTTTTCACCTCGATGGTCACCCTCACGGTACGCCCGTCGCGTCCGGCCGGAACCGCGGCGGCGGGGGATCCGGGCGCGCCGGGACCGGTGGCCGCGGGCGCGATGGCGGTGACCGTGCCGGCGAAGGTGCGCTCGGGGAAGGCGCGGAACCGGATCGAAGCCGCCATGCCGACGCGGACGCTTCCGATCTCGCGCTCGGGGACCGCGACCTCCGCTTTCAGCGTGTCGATCTCGTGGACCTCGGCGATCAGGTCCCCCTCCTTCACGAACTCGCCGATCCTCTCGCGGAGGTGGGGAGTCGTCACGACGCCGGGGTGGGGCGTTCGCACGATCGCCCGGGCGATGTCGGCGTCCATCTTGGCGCGGTCGGCCCGCACCTTCGCGATCTGCTGCTCCACCGCGGCGATCTCCTCCGGCCGGCTGCCCGCTTCGAGCAGCGCCAGCCGGGCCTTCGCCTCCTGCGCCTGCCGTCCCAGCAGCGTCGCCGCGTTCTCGGCGCGTTCGAGCTCCACGGCCGCCGCCACGCCGCTCGACACGAGCGACCGGACGCGGCCGAGCTCCACGCGCGCCTGGGCGAGCTCGTCTTCCGCCTTCCGGAGGACGACCCGGGCGACCTCGAGCTCCTCGGGACGGGCGCCCGCCCGGAGCTGCGCGAGACGCGCCTCGTGCTCGCCGATTTCGGCGTCCGCCATCGTGCGCCGGGTCCGGAAGCAGCGATCCGAAACACGGGCGATCGGCGTCCCCGCCGTCACGACCGTCCCCTCGTCCGCGTAGATTTCCTCGATCACGCCGTCGATTCCCGCCCGGAGATCGGCGTTCTCGCCGGGGAGGAGCTCCGCGTCGCCGGAAACCGCGAACGGGATCTGGAGGAAGGCGAGCAGCGTCACGAGCGCGCCGCCGAGCAGGAGCAGGCGCCACTTCTTCGGAAGGCGCAGGCGGGGCAGGAACGTGGCCATCGTCAGTCCGGTGATCATGGCGAACCCCCATCCTTGGTAATGCCAGGTCAGGTAGCGACCCAGGGCGAAAAGCACCTCGGTGAGCAGCCAGTACGAGAACGTCAACGCGAGCAGGCCGTAGACCAGGTAGATCCGCCGTTCCCGGGGGCTCGCGTCGGGGACCTCCGCCGCCAGGCCCAGGCTTCTCCGGAGGTGGGCGAAGATCCAGCCGAAGGCGCGCGGCCGCAAGTTGGGCACGGAGAGCAGGTCGGTCAGGAGATAGTACCCGTCGAGCTTGATCAGCGGGTTGAGGTTGAAGAAGGTCCGGATGCCGCACGTCGCCATCACGATCAGCGCGAGGCCGCTGATCCACGTGTCGCGCTCCAGGACGCGCCACGCGAGGGTCGCCGACGCCCAGAGAAACAAGTCGGCGTAGGCGCCCGCCGCCGTCACCCAGAGGCGTTGCGACTTCCGCGGAAAGAGGTAGGCGTCGCTGATGTTGCAGTAGAAGGCCGGCTGGAAATAGATCAGCAGGAAGCCCATTTCGTGCACCTGCCCGCCGAAATTCTTGCAGGTCAGGCCGTGGGAGAACTCGTGGATCGTCGTGACGCCGAGGATCGTGACCCAGATTGCGAACAGGCTGTCGAGCCGCCACAGCTGCGAGAGATCTTCGCGGATCTCGGTCCCGTACTCGAAGGTTGCGGAGAGAGCCCAGAGCATCAGGAGGGCGCCGCCGATCACGAAGGCCGGGGTGAAGCAGAGCCGAACCTTGCCGACGAGGCGGTCCAGGAGGCGGTCCGGGTCGAAGGCGCCGAGGCGGAGCCAGAGGATGGTGCCCCGGAAGATCGGCCGCCGTTCGTTCGCCGTCCGAGGGGTCGCGGACTCGAGAAGGTCGCGCCGCCCCAGCTCCTCCACGAACGAGGCGAGCTCCGATGGCTCGCGGCCGACGTCCGCCGCGACGGCGTCCACGGGTGTCGCGCCGTCCAGGCGTCGGAGGATATCGTATTCCTCCTCCCTCAGGCGGAAGAAGGACCCCTTTCGGGGATCCTTGACCACGAAGCGCGGCCCTTCCGGCGTCTCCTGCCGGTTGATGACGAGGTCGGTCCTGAGTTTCGGAGGTGCGGCG
>DASXTT010000063.1:0-18855 GCA_036505255.1 Planctomycetota bacterium
GATGGGACTTCGCGCGCAGGCCGAGGCGTCGCTCCGGAAGGCGCTCGAGCTCGACCCCCACCTCGCCGAGGCGCGCCTCGAACTCGAGAAAATGCAGGGCCGCTAGAGAAACCGGACCGTCACTTCTTCTCGATCTCCTCGAGGCGCTTCTCCGCCAGGTACGTCTCCAGAAAGTTCTTCTGCTTCTGTTCGAGGCACCGGCGGTAGAAATCCTTGGCGCCTTCGACGTTTCCCAGGATCTGCCGGCGCTCGGCCGCGAAGCAGTAGGCCTCGCACCGGCGCCCCTTCGTCGCCTTCTCGTCGGCCGTCTCCGCCGACTTCAGAAAGTCCTCCTCCGAGACCCGGCCCGCGAGGAATCCCGCGATCCGCGCGTCCCAGTCCTCCAGTGGCAGCTTTCTCTCGTCCAGGATCGCGGCCAGCTCCGCCGTCGCGGCGTCCGTTTCCTTGAGCCAGCCGCGGGTGAGCCAGACGTAGATCGGACGCTGGCCCGGGCGGAGCGGATCGATGTCGAGCGCGCGCCGGCGGAACTCCAGCGATGTCGGCCACTTCTTGTCCACGTACAGCCGCTGCGCCTGCTGATCGAACCAATTCGCCGCCACCTGCTTGTTGAGCTTGACCGCTTCCGCCAGCTCGGTGTCCGCGGCCGCGGCGTCGCCCGATTCACGCAGGAGCTGGCTCAGCTCGGTCTTGTCGTACACGCTCTTGGGGTTGGACTCCAGCACCTTGCGCTGGTCCGCGATGGCCTCCCTCAAAGCCTCTTGGGCCTGCTCCGGCCGCCCCGCGTCCCGGAGCGCCCCCCACTTGCCCCGCCACGCCCGGACGCGCCATTCGAGGGCGTTCTGATACGCCATCTTGTTGTCCGCCGCGAGCTCCATCGACTTCGTAAAATCGGCGATCGCCCCCTCGTAATCCTTCTTCCGCATCCGGGCATGAGCCCGAAGCGTGTAGCCGGCCGGCTTGGAGGGTTCCAGTTCGATGACCTTCTCGACGTCCGCGTACGACCCTTCGTGGTTCCCGAGAACCTGACGGGCCATGGACCGGGAGTGATAACCGGCGACTTTCTTCGGCTCGAGTTCGATCGCGCGCGTCGCGTCCGCTTCGATCTCCTTGTAGTGCCCCGTCCTCCAGTTCGGGTAGCACCGCTCGAGATAGAATTCCGGTTCCTTCGGATCGAGCTCGATCGCCTTGGTGTACGCGACGATCGCCCCTTCGTCGTCATCGGCGCCGATGCGGATCTCGCCCAGGAGCCAATACGAGCGCGCGTCCTGCGTCCTCTCAAGGGCCCGGTTGATCGCCGCGAGCGCCTCCTTCGGCCGGTTGATGTAGTACCAGGCGGTCGCTTCGAGGTGCATCGCCTGCGCGTCCCATGGCTCCTGCTTCGTGTACTGCGCGAGGAGCTCCGCGCCCTTTTCGAATTCGTATGTTGAGACCGCCAGCATCCCCTTCAGGAGGGCGCTCTGGTGCTCCTTGCCGGCGTATCCCGCGAGGAGCTTCTCCGCCTTCTCCCGGAGTTCCTTTTGCTCGGGCGTTTCCGGCCGCGGATCCTTCAGAACCGTAACCTTGGTGCCTCCACCGGGGTCATTCGCGCTGCGACCGACTTGGGCCTTGGGTTTCCCGCGCTTGGTCTGGTATTTCAAGATCACCGCCTTCGCCTCCTCGAACTTGGCGTCCTCCTGGGCCGGATCGAGCTTCTGCGCCGCCTGCCACGCGGCCACCGCCTCCTCCAGTTTTCCCTCGACCTGGAGGCACCGGCCGCGCATGAGGTGCGCCTGCGCCCGGTCGCGAGAAGCGAGGGCCGATTCAAAATGAACGCGGGCGTCCGCGGCCTTTTTCGAGGCCAGTTCCGGTGCCGACGCGCCCGAGGTATAGCGGACGACTTCCTCCCACGCGGACTGGCCCCGCGCCATCGCCTCGACGTACGCCCCGTCCCGCCGTGATTCGCGGAGGTAACCCGCACCGACGGCGAGGGCGATGAAAAGGGCCGCCGCGATCGCGACCACGGCGATGGCTTGCCGGGCCGCGAACTTCCGCGCGCGGTACGCCACCCCGGCGGAGTGCGCCGCGACGGGCCGGCCCTCCAGCCAGTTGTCGAGGTCGTCCGCCAGTTCCCGCGCCGTCGCGTAACGAGCATCCGGATCCCGCGCCAGGCATTTCATGGCGATCGAAACCAGTTCGGGAGGAACGGCGGGGGCGACCTCACCGAGCGGCCGAATCGAGGACTCCTGCGCCTTCTTGAGGAGCTCGTGAATCGTGACCCCTTCGATCGGGGGCTTTCCCGCGAGGACCTCGTACAGGGTGGCGCCCAGCGAATAGACATCCGCCCGGGCGTCGAGCGCCTCTCCCTTGGCTTGCGCGGGGCTCATGTACACGGGCGTTCCCGCCGCTTCACCCGGGAGCGAGTACGGGGAGGGGGAGTCGATCCGGCGGGCGAGGCCGAAATCCATCACGTACAGGTGGCCCGCCTCCGTCACCATCAAGTTGGCGGGCTTGAGGTCGCGGTGGATGATCCTCTGCTCGTGGGCGACCGCGACGGCTCGCGCGGCGTCCCGGAGAAGCTCCGCCGTCCGGCGGGGCTCGACGCGGCCCATTTTCTCGAGGTTGCGTCCCTCGACGAACTGCATCGCGATGTAGTGAAGGCCCTGGTCCTCGCCGATGTCGTGGATCGCGGCGATGTTGGGGTGCGACAGCGTCGCCGCCACGTGAGCCTCGCGCTGGAACCAGGCCAGGTCCCGCGCATCCTTCATCTTCAGGAACTTGAGGGCGACCCATCGACCGAGCGCCGGGTCCCACGCCTTCCACACTTCGCCCATGCCGCCGGTGCCGAGCAGCGAGACCCGGATGAAGCGGCCGAAGCGCGCGGTTTCCGGCGCTTCGCGCGCCTCCGGCGGCAATTCCGCGACCGGTTCGTCGCACGGCAGGGGCCCCGAGCGCGGCGAGAGGGCCTCGACATCGGTCGGTCGGCGGCCGGTCCCCTCCGGGAGCGAAAGCCCCGCGAGGCACCAGGGGCAGGCTCCGGAGAATTCCTCCGTGAGGATGTCGGAGGAGACGACGTTCCCGCAGGAACCGCAGCGGACAATGTTGTCGTTCATGCCTTCCCTATGTAAGCCCGGACCCGAATCTCCGGAAAAATCGATCAGATTTTTCCGAAAAGCTCCCGAACCTCGTCGTCCACTTCCAGGTCGGAACCCACCGTGTCGCGCAGGACTTCGCGGATGAGCCCTTGGAGACGACGGCGGGCTTCGTAGACGATGCGGTGTACGTCGGCGGGGGTGACGCCGAGACGCCTGGCGATCTCTTCGGTGTCAGGTCGCGCTCCTGCCGCGAGCTGGGACGCCGCGGCTTCAAACCTCCGCGACCGGCCGAGCTCCTGATACTCGCGCTTGAGGCGGCTCATAGCCTCCCGAAGCACTTCCAAGGCCCACGTCCTGCGGAAGGCTTCGTCGGGCGCCGCGGCGGGATCGAAGGCAAGCCGGCGGTCGGCCCGATCGAAATCGAAGGCGCGCTTCGCGGCCGAGGCGGTGCGGCGCTCGTTCGCGAGCCAGCGCTCGAGTACGGCCAGCAGGTAGCGTCGGAACCGGCCGCGGGCCGGGTCCACCTCATCCAGGAGCCCCTTCTCGAGAAAGTAGGCGAAGAATCCTTGAACGGCATCCTGGGCGTCCTCGCGCGCCAGGCCGCGCCGGAGGAGGTAGGCGTACAGCGGGGTCCAATACCGGGCGCAGAGGCGGTCGAGGGCGCCGCGGCGGGAGGTCCCCTCGGAATCACGAGCCAGAAGAACAGTCGACCAGAGGGTGGTTCCAAAGGGAGCGGGGGGAGGCATGTTTGAATCGTATAGCTTCCAGCTCCCGGTTCCCAGCATCCGGCTCTTGAAGCTTCGACCTTCGAGCCGGAAAGAGGCGCCGCTTACTCTTTTCCGACTTCCTTGAGCTTGTCCCCCAGGGACTTGTGGGAATTCTCCGGGAAGGAGTTGACGAGCTGTTGATTGGCGCGCCCTCCGTAAACCCGGTAAAAGAAGGTCACGTAGGTCCGGTGGTGCCGGCGCGCGAGCTGGACCCGCGCGAAGATCGTGCCCCCCTCCGAGGTGGCCCACGCCGAATCCTTGCCTTTGTTCGAGCCCGTGATCCTCATGCTCAGGATCTGCGGCGCGATGACCTCCTGCGCCTCATCGAAGGCCACGCCCAGGGCCGCGTCGTAGTTCATCGTCTTGCTTGAGACGAAGATCGGCTGGCCGGGGGGCACCGGAGGCGCCCCAGGCCCTCCCGCGGGTTCCGGCGCCGGAGTCACGGATTTCGGCGCGTACGAGTCGGGCGGGCGGTAGGTGACGGCGCAACCCGCGAGGCTCAGAGCCAGAACCGACAGGCGGAGTGATTTCACGAGTCCCTCCCTGCGAAGCCGGTTCAATCTTTACGACATCGGGCTGGAATCGCGCAAGCAATTGGAGCAGCGGTCGGGACAGGGAAGATCAATGTGGGGCCGTCGGCCAGGGCTCGACGAATTCGACACGCTCGAGGCCGTTCTGGCGGGAAATGTCGATCACCCTCACCACATCCCGCCACGGGACTTCCGGCGTCGCGTCGATCTGGACCCGAGGTTCGGCGGCTTTCGGAAATCCAAGCAGCAGGGACGCGAGCTCCGCATCGGAAGAGGCGTCGCGGACGCCGACGCGCCGGATCGTCCGGCCGGCCTCGTGACTCCACGTCAAGATCACCCGGATCGGCTCGACAAGCCGGGCGGCGGCGTGTCCCGGCTGGTTGCCGTGTTTCGGCAGCCACGTTTCGATTTTCCCCTCGAGGGTCTTGAAGTGGATCGAGCACAGGAAGAAAAGGCACAGGCAGAAGATCACGTCGACGATCGCGGTCGCGTTGATCGCCACCGGATTATCCGACGCCTCGCCGGGGTTTTGAGCGCCCGCCATGGATCCCCTCCGGACCGCGAGTCGCAGGAGCCGTGCCATACCGATTCCCGTCGTTTGAAGGGATTCCGCCGGCCCGGGTGGGGCATGATGCCACAGTGTGGTGCGCTCCCGGCGGCCCGCTTCCTGCTGCCGGCGGGGGGGAGCAGGGAGCAGGGAGCAGGGAGCAGTCAGTCATCCAACTGGGAATTTCCATGAACTCCATGGGTTATGATAGACACAATGCTCCGCTTGTTGTGCAGCGCGGCGGCCGGCCTGGCTTTCCTCGCCGCCTGCTCCGGACGCGTGGAGGATGATCCCGTGACAACCGCCCGCCTGATGACCGGGAGCGCGATTCCGCTGATCGACCGCGACCATCCCGAGCGCCTCGAGACCGCCACCTTCGCGGTCGGCTGATTCTGGACCCCCGACGCCCGGTTCGGGATCGTCCCCGGCGTCCTGCGGACCCGCGTCGGGTACGCGGGCGGCACCCACCCCGACCCCACCTATCACGACCTCGGCGATCACACCGAGTCGTTCCAGGTCGACTACGACCCCGCGAAGATCTCCTACGAGCAGGTCCTCGACCTCTTCTGGGAGAGCCACAACCCCTGCGCCCGCTCCGGGAGCCGCCAGTACATGTCGGCGGTCTTCACCTTGGACGACGACCAGCGGCGCCGGGCCCTGGAGTCCAAGACGCTCCTCGAAAGGCGCCTCGGACGCCCGATCGCGACCCCCATCCTTCCGATCGCGCGCTTCTACTTGGCGGAGGACTACCACCAGAAATACTCACTCCGCAATTCTCCCCTCATTCGCGAATTCGAGGCGATCTACCCCGACCCCGCGGCCTTCACCCGCTCGACCGCCGCCGCGCGCGTCAACGGATACCTCGCCGGGGACGGGAGCCCGGACCAGCTGAAGTCCGAAATCGACCGCCTCGGACTCTCCGCCGAGGGACGGCGCCTCCTCCTCCGGTCCGCCGGGGGAGACTAAGAAGCTGTTTCAGAACCCCCGTGGCCACGGCGGGTTCTGAAACAGCTTCCAAGCCCCGGGCCCGGGGCCAAAAAATATCCACACGCCCGTCGCGTATTAGTCAGAATTCTCAAAATTATTTGCCTCACGGGCCCCGCATCCTTCGCAGGCAGGTCTCCTGTATTGCATTTTAAGCCCGCGAATGCATTACTATCCGCGGGCTTTCCGGCCGCCCCGGGCCCGTCGGCCCCGGGGTCGGTTCGGTGCCGGGGAAGGTGGGAATGTCCCAGGTTGGGTCAACCCGAAGTTCGTCCGCGCCATCGCGCGTTCCCCTCCTCGTCCTGTGCGCCTCCCTCGTCATGACCCTGACCGCCGTGGGATATCTCCTCTGGGTCTCCCACGCGCGGGACCGCCTCCGGTTCCAGAACCGGATCCAGAAGACGGTCGGGGAAGTGGACCAGCGGCTCGACACCTATCTCGCCCTTCTCCGGGCCGCAAGGGGACTCTTCGCCGCCGGCGAATCCGTGAAGGGCCGGGAGTTCCGCAAGTTCGTCGAGAGCCTGACCCTCAAGGACCGCTATCCCGGCATCCAGGGGATCGGGTTCGCGAAACGCGTCAGCCCGGAGGAGGTCGAGGCCTTCGTGGAGTCGGCGCGCGCCGAGGGGTTTCCAGACTTCAAAGTTTGGGGGGAGCGGGGTGGCGCAGACCAGGTCATCATCCGGTACCTCGAGCCCCTGGACCGCCGGAACCAGGTGGCCCTCGGATTCGACATCGGAGGCGACCCCTCGCGGCGCCGGGCCCTCGATCGGGCCCGCGACGACGGCGTGGCGGCCGCTTCGGGCCGCGTTACGCTCGTCCAGGAGATTGACGCCAACAAGCAGGCGGGTTTCCTGGTCTATATGCCCCTGTACCGGCCCGGGATGCCGGTCGGAACCGTCGAGCAGAGACAGGCCGCGATCGAAGGATTCGTTTTCAGCCCCTTCCGGGGGGACGACCTCCTGGGCGGACTCCTCGAGGCCGACGCGGCCGATGAGATCGCGGTGCGGTTCTTCGTGGGCGCCGAACGCAGCGACTCCAATCTGCTCCACCGCACGACGTCGGTGAAGCTCGATCCGGCGGGATGGACCGAGGTCCGGACCCTGCATATCGCGGGACAGCCTTGGACGCTCGAATTCAGCACCCTCCCGGACTTCGGCCTGAATTCCGCCACGGACGAGATCCTCTTCTTTCTCGTCGTGGGCCTCGTCGTCAGCGGAGTCCTGTACCGGATTTCCCGGGGACAGGCGCGGGCCCGGTCGGCGGCGGAGCGCCTCGCCGCGGATCACGTGAAATCGGAGCGGGCCTTCCAGCGGAGCGAGGAGCGCCTGCGGCGCGTCGTCGAAACGGCCCTCGACGCCATCGTCACCATCGACCTCGAAGGGCGGATCACCGGGTGGAATCCCACGGCGGAGGAGCTCTTCGGGTGGCCCTCCGCGGAGGTGATGGGCAAAACGCTGGCGGAGACGATCATTCCGCCCTCCTACCGCGAGGCTCACCGGCGCGGGCTTGAACACTACCGGACGACGGGCGAGGGTCCCATCATCGGCCGGCGGATCGAGATCACGGCCCTTCGTCGCGACGGGACGGAACTCCCGGTGGAGCTGACCGTCACCGCCATCGGCTCCGGCCCTCAGTTGATTTTCAGCGCCTTCCTCCGCGACCTCACGGGGCGGCGGCGGGCGGAGGCCTCCCTCAAGGAAAGCTACGAGCGGTTCCGGATCGCGGCCGGGACGACCACCGACCTCATCTACGAATGGCACCTCGACTCGGGACGGATCGAGTGGTTCGGGGACGTGGACCGTCAGTTGGGCCACTCGCCCGGCCAGGCCCCCCGAAGCCGCGCGAGGTGGGAGGAAGTGATCCACCCGGAGGATGCGGCGCGCGTCTCCAAGGCGGTCCAGGCCCAGCTTGCCGGAGGGACGGGTTTCTACGAGGAATACCGGGTCCGGCGCATGGACGGAAGCTGGCGCGTCTGGACCGACCGCAGCGTGGCCGTCCGGGACGAGGCGGGAAAGGCCTTCAAGTGGATCGGGGCGATCACCGACGTCACGGACCGCCGGCGCCTCGAGCGCGAGCGCGAGAAACTCCTCGAACAGCTCCAGCTGCAGATGGAGCGGATGCCGGTCGCCTGCATCCTGACGGACCCGGAATTCCGGATCCGACTGTGGAACCCGGCCGCCGCGCGCGTCTTCGGCTTTTCCCGGGAGGAGGCGGCGGGCCGGTCGCTGGAGGAACTGATCGTGGCCCCCGAGGCCCGCGACGAGGCCGAGGCCCACTTCCGCGGCCTGGCCCAGAGGGATGTTCCCTCGATCACGACGTGGCAGAACATCCGCCGGGACGGCCAGAAGATCCTCTGCGAGTGGCATTCCGGGCCGATCTTCGGGGCCGACGGCGCCTTCGCCGGAATCCAGGCGATGGCCATCGACACCACGGAGCGGGCGACGCTGGAAGCGCAGCTGCGGCAGGCCCAGAAGATGGAGGCGATCGGCCGCCTCGCGGGGGGCATCGCCCACGACTTCAACAACCTGCTCACCGCCGTGTCGGGATACAGCGAACTCCTCCTCGACAGCGTCCGGCCCGGAGATCCGGTCCGCAGCCATCTGGAGGAGATCCGCAAAGCCGCCGTCCGCGCGGCCGATCTCACCCGGCAGCTCCTGGCCTTCAGCCGCAAGCAGGTGCTGGAGCCGACGCTGCTCGACTTGAACGCGGTCCTCTCCGACATGGACAAGATGCTCCGCCGGGTGATCGGCGAGGACGTCAACCTGGTGGCGGTGTTCGACCCCTCGCTCGGCCGCGTGAAGGCGGACCGGGGGCAGATCGAGCAGGTCATCATGAACCTCGCGGTGAACGCCCGGGACGCCATGCCGCGGGGCGGGCGGCTCACGCTCGAGACCCGCAACATGGACCTCGACTCCTCCTACGCGCGCACCCAGCCGGAGGTGACCCCGGGTCCGCACGTCCTCCTCGCCGTGAGCGACAACGGCGCGGGGATCCCGGCCGAAGTGCTGCCGCGGATCTTCGAGCCCTTCTTCACGACCAAGGAGCGGGGGAAGGGGACGGGCCTGGGACTCTCCACCGTCTACGGGATCGTGAAGCAGAGCGGCGGCCACGTGGCGGCGTACAGCGAGCCCGGCCACGGGGCCACCTTCAAGATCTACCTGCCGCGCGTCGACAACGCCGCCGAGCCCGCCGCGGCCGCGCGCCCGGCGGATCGGCTCCCGACGAGGGGGGGATCGGAGACGATCCTGGTGGTGGAAGACGAGGCCCCCGTGCGGAAGCTCCTGACCCAGGTGCTGCGGCAGAACGGATACACGCTGCTCGAGGCCGCGAACGGCCTGGACGCCCTGGACGTCGCGTCCCGCCACGACGCCCCGATCCACTTGATGGTGACGGACGTCGTGATGCCGGGCATGAGCGGGCGCGACCTGGCCCACCGGATCGAGGCGGCGCGGCCGGACATGAAGGTGCTCTATATTTCGGGCTACACGGAGAACGCGATCGTCCACCACGGCGAGCTGGACCCCGGGACGGCGTTCCTCGCGAAGCCCTTCACGCCCGCGGCGTTGGCCCAGAAGGTCCGTGAAGTGTTGGGATAATAATTAGACTTCAGACCACAGACTTCAGACTTCGGGGGGCATTGGGTTCCTGAAGTCCGAAGTCCGAAGTCTGAAGTCTGTCAGTTCACCGGGCTTCCACCCAGATCCGCTTGCGATGCGAGAGCTGCAGCCCGGCGCGCATCAGGCCCGAGGCGCCCGCTCCGCCGGGAGCGGCCCGCGCGAAGACGATCGAACATCCCGCCTCCGCGGCATCCTCCATCCGTCGGCGCAAGAGCGCCGCGTGCACGCCGTGGCCCCGCATCTCGGGCCGAGTCGCGGCGCTCGCCAGATAGGCGGCTTCCCCATGCAGGGACAGCATCGCGGCCCCCGCGGGCCGGCCCTCCACCTCGGCCGTGTAAAACCGCCAGTTCTCAAGGCCGATCCAGCCGTCGAGGTCGGACCGGAGGATGTCGGGGCGGCCGAAGGCGGCGACGTACAGGTCCGCGAATTTCGAAAATGTCGACCGGTCCGCCCGCCTCACGGTCACCTCGGGGGGCGCGGGGACCGGAGCGCCGGCGAGGATGAAAAGGACGAACAGCTCGCCGGCGGGGACGAACCCGGGAGGTTCCCCGGAGAGGCTTTCGATCCGGGTCGGCAGGCCTTGCTCCCGGAAAAAGGTCCGGATCCGATCCAGGAGGTCCGGGGTGAGTCTCCCCGAAGCGAGCGCGACATTCATCCAGTCGACATGGGGCCGGCCGCGGGCCGCGAACAGGATCGCACCAGGAATCTCCCGCACGACGGCGCCCGCGTCCCGGATCGCGGCCTGGCGCTCCGCGAAATGGGCCGCGTAGGCGCTTTCGATCCGCTCGACCGGCCCCTCGATCATGCGTCGTCCCGGGAAACGGGCTTCGGCGGTTCCGGCGGCGGAAGGGAGACGAGCCGCACCCAGACCTCCCGGCCCTCGACGCGGACCTCGTACCGCCGGACGTGGATTTCCGGGCGTTCCACGTTGGCCCCCGTGGAGACGTCGTATCTCCATTGGTGGAGGGCGCACGTGACGACGCGGCCCCGCAGCTCGCCCTTCGTGAGCGGGTAGCTCTGGTGCGTGCAGACGTCCCGCGTGGCGTAAACCCGGCCGTCCACGTTGTAGAGCGCGACGTCCTCGTCTCCGACCCGGACCCCGAGCATGCGCCCGGGAGGGAAATCGTCGAGCGTCGCGACCTTGACGAATTCTTCCACGAGCGCATGATACCTTGACGCGTTGCGTGAGGGACCGAAGCTGAGGAAGCCAAACAGGAGATTCTCGATTTTCGATTCTCGGGCGCTTCAAGAGACTGGTGTGCGTGTCCGAGAATCGAGAATCCAGAATCGAGAATCACCAGGTGACTATGAACCCGTTCATTGAAGCACTCTTGATCGCGTTCGTTTCGTGCCAGGAGCCCCCGATCTTCGAGGATTGGAGCGAACGGGCCGGGATCAAAGGGATCGAGGGCGCGCGCGTGGCGTTCGCGGACCTCGACGGCGACGGCCGGCCGGACGCCGTGATCGAGGCGACTCGGGTCCTCCTCAACCGGGACGGCAAATGGATCCGCCGGGCCGCCGACGCTGAATTCCTGGTGTCACCCGGCGGGCGCCGGCCGCAGGCGGTCCAGTTCGGCGACGTGAACAACGACGGGCGCCTCGATCTCGCCCTCTGCTTCATGACCGACCTCAAGAACCCGGACTTCAAGGACGACGGCAGGAGGAACGAGATCTGGATCGGCGACGGCAAGGGCGGGTTCATGCCGGTCAAGGATTCCGGAATCGGCGCCCAGGGCGAGCTGTCGATCACCGCGTGTTTCCTCGACTACGACCGCGACGGGGTCCTCGATCTCTTCGTGGGCAACTGGTACGAACGCCCGGGCAAGGCCCCCGAGTGCTTTCCAAGCCGCCTGTTTCGCGGCCGGGGCCACGGGTCGTTCGAGGACGTGACGGAGAAGGCGGGCCTGATGGGCGCGGCGGACGCGAGCCTCCGCGACGGCCGGCGCCCGGTTTTCGGCGTCGCGCACACCGACTGGAACAACGACGGCCTGCAGGACCTCCTGGTGCTCGCGTACGGCCGCCAATGGAACGTCCTCTGGAGGAACAACGGGAACGGGACCTTCACGGACGTCGCGGCGGGGACGACCTTCGACGGCGACGCCGACCGGAGCGGGAAGTACTCGGACGAGGTGAAGAAGATCTTCCGGGAACGGAAGCAGGATCTCGAGGACGAGCGGGAGTGGAGGTCCAACGGGAACACGTTCGATTGCGCGGTCGCGGACTTCGACAACGATGGCGACATGGACTGCTTCCTCGCGGAGATCGCGCACTGGTGGGCGGGGCCGTCGTCCGACCGGTCGATGCTCCTCGTCAACCAGGGCGCGGCGGGCGGATTTGTCTTCCGGCGCGACCCCGACCGGATCACGCGCGTCCATCCCGGCCCCCGGTGGAACGAGGGGGATCTCCACGCCGGGTGGCTCGACGTGGATAACGACGGTTGGCTCGACCTGCTCATCGCCTCGAGCGACTATCCGGACCTGCAGATCCTGAAGCTCTACCACCAGGAGGCCGGCGGCGCCTTCGTCGAATGGACCGACCGGCTCGGCTTCAGGTGGATGAACGCGAGCCAGATCTCGCTCGGCGATTTCGACCGCGACGGGGCGACCGACATCCTGATCGGCACGAACAACATGCGGCTTAACGCGGGGCAGATCGCCTCGCGCCCCCTGTCCGCGGGGCTCTTCCGGAACGCGCTCGCGGGGCGGACGGGCAACGGCTTCTTCAACGTGCGCCTGAAGGGCCAGGCGGTCGGCGCGCGGGTGACGTTGATCGCGGGCGGGCTTCGGCAGACCCGCGAGGTGTTCGGCGGGCTCGGCCACGCGGGCCACCGGGACGACACCGATTGCCGCTTCGGACTCGGCCGGGCGGCCAGGGTCGACCGGCTCGAGGTACGCTGGCCCGACGCGGCGGCGACAGTCCAGGTGTTCGAGAAAGTCGAAAAGAACCGTTTCTACACGTTGGAGAAGGGAGGGAAGATCCAGGAGGTCAAGTGAGCGATTCTAGATTATGGATTTTTGGATCTGGCCATCCACCATCCACAATCCAATATCGACAATCCGGACTCAGTCCTTGCGGATCCGGCTCGCCAGGCCGAGGGCGATGGCGCACTGGGGGGCGGCCGCCTTCAGCTGGCTCTGGGCGTCCTCCGGCATGTCGACCGCGATGTGCTGGACCGGGTCCCACACGTGGACCGGCCGCTGGAGGAGGTGCTCCAGGGCCTCGGTCAGGCCCGTCATGGCCGCGCCCCCGCCCGTGACCAGGAGCTCGTGGACCTTCTTGTCGTGCTGGTTTTCGAAGTAATCGATCGAGATCTGGATGTCGTGGCAGAGGTCGTCGAGGACCCCCGCCACGGACTCGACCATGCGGGGCGCGTCTCCGCTCGAATCCCTCAGCCGGTCCCCCTCCTCGTTTTCGACGACGACGATCGGCATTCCGGACACCTCGACGTCCTCGGGCTCGGGTTCGGGTTCGGGCCGGAACTTCGCCTCGTCCTCCTTCTCGAGAACGACGATGGCTTCGGGTCCTCCCGAGGAGGCGGAGACGTCGCGCTTGAGGGCCTCGGCGTCGTGCGACTCCAGTCCCGTGCGGGCCGCGATGGCGCCGGTGAAGTCGTCGCCGCCCTTGTAGATCTCGCGCGTGAAGTAGGGGCCCGTCTCGTCCATGATGTGGACCGAGGTCTTGGAGGCGCCGATGTCGGCGAGGGCGACGAGCCGGCCGGGGACGATCGCCTGGGGGTTGACGAGGCCGCCGAGCTCGTAGGCGTTGCCGAGGGCGAAGGCGTCGACGTCGAGGATGACGGGTTGGAGGCCGGCGGCCTCGATCGCCGCGACCTGGTCGTCGACGAAGCTCCGGCGGGCGGCGACGAGGAGGACGCGCATCTCGGGCTCCGCCTGGGTGCCCGAGGATTCGATGTTGGCGAGTTTCTGGACGTCGTGGATGACCTCGTCGACCTCGACGGGGATGTACTTGCCGAGCTCGTATTTCGCGGCGTTGACGATCTCCTCGTCGTTCATCTGGGGCATGTTGACGTAGCGGACGTAGACGGAGCGGCCGGAGACGGAGGCGACGACGCGCTTCGTCTTGAACTTGCGGGAGTCGAAGATCTCGAGGATGGCGTCGGCGGCGGTCCGGGGCTGCTGGATCTCGACGATGCCGAAGTTGGTGACGGTGTAGCGGCCGGCCTCTTCGGTGAGCTGGAGGGCCTTGACGAATCGGGTGCCGATGTCGAGCCCCACGAGATGGCGGACGGCCATGGGATGAGTTTACCATGCCGGCCGACGAAGGAAAGGAGCATCAAGCTCCAAGCCGTCGTAAGCGTGGCGTCCCGCCGGGGAGGTGTATAAGATGGACGATCCATGAAGGGCGCGAAGGGGAGGGCGGGGGCGCGGCGCGCGCGGAGGCCGGCGCCGGCTCCGGCGGGCGCGGACGGCGGGACGGGGCCGGTTTGCCCGTACTGCCGGCACGACATCACGTGGGAGAACGTGGGGTCGACGGAGACCGAGATTTCCATCTACGTCCGGGAGAAGATGTATTTCTGTCCGGGGTGCCGCGCGATCCTCGGGATCGCTTCGTGGCACACCGAGGGATAGCGAGCCTCCAGCTTCCGGCTTCCCGCGGACTTGACCCTGAGCGCGGGGGCGCTACAATCCGAGCCGTCTCATCCACCCGCGGGGGTGTAGCTCAATTGGTCAGAGCAGTGGATTGTCGATCCACAGGTTGCGGGTTCGAGCCCCGTCACCCTCGCCAGCTTTCGTAGCGATCCGATCTCGATTGGAAGAAGTGCTCCCGTTCTTGAAGAGAATCTCTCCGTAGCCCAGCAGAAACCCACAGACATACACATGGCGAAGGAGGATTCGAGCCCCGTCACCCTCGCCATTCCCAATCCGCAATCCGTCCCCGTAGTTGAACGAGGCGGGTACGCCCGCCTCAGCCGGCACCTTCGTCCGGTCGAATCGAACGTTGAAGCGGCCGTCCTTCGTCACCTCGACGCTGTCGATGACTTTCCGCAGGAATGCCTTCACCTTCGCGGGCTCCTTGCTCGCACAGTACCGGCCAAGAGAGGCCTATGAGAATGACCTGCTCTTGATGCCGATAGAAGCCGTCATGTGTGGCCGATTGTCGAGGAGCCCGCTATGCACTTCGAAAGAGCCGACGCGGCGATCAGCGCGGCCATGGTGAGTCCGGAGGTCCGAGACATGGGCCACCTGGAAGCAAGAGGACGTGCCGACTATTTCCGCCCCTGGCTGAAACTTCCGCGGGAAAGCGTTGTACCCATTCATGCCTGAGTCCGGACCGCTTGGGGAAACGAACTCACCGCAAGGAGCCCATGAACTTGACGCGCCCGCTCCTTTCACTGGCCCTGCTGGCCCTGCTGGCGATCGGTCCCGCCCTGGAACCGGCCGCCGCGGCGCAGGATCCCCAGCCCAAGTTCCTGATCTACGCGGGATGGCACGGGAACTTCATCCCGACCCCGCAGTTCATCCACGACAACCTGGCGTTCCTGGAGACCCGCCCATTCCACGGGCTGGTCGTCTACCTGCGCAATCCCAACCTGACCGTTAACGCCACGACCGACGCGATGTCGACCACGCCCATGTCCTACCCGGACATTTCCGCGATGCTCGATCCCATCAAGAACCTCCCCTTCTCGCGGCTTCGGGAAAACTTCGGCTACGTCCTGGGGAAATCGCCCCCGGATTTCTTCGACGATTGGACGATCCCGATCCAGAACTTCGCCAATCTCGCCCGCGCCCTGAAAGAGGCGGGCCTCAAGGGGTTCTTCTTCGACAACGAGGCGTACTTCGAGCCCTGGGGGGAATACCCCGGCGGCGTCGCCTACCCCCTGACCTCCCTCTCGGACTACCAGGCCCAGGCCGCGCTGCGGGGCCGCCAGGTGATGGAGGCGATGGTCGCGGAATTTCCCGAAATCATCGTCCTCTCGCTTCATGGCCCCTATATTTCGGATCCGTACTCGGTGCTGAGGTTGGGATTCGCCGGGGTTCCGGACCGGAACCAGCTCCTGGGCCCGTTCTGCGTCGGATTCCTGCAGGGGGCGGGAAGCTCCGCCCGGTGCGTGGACGGAGGCGAGCTCTACTGGTGTCGGACGGTTCAGGACTTCGCCGATACCTACACCCTGCGCCGATACGACATCGCCTCGGACGCCGCCGATTGTCCGTACATTCCCCTGTCGCTCCGGCCCTCGTGGCCCGACCTGATCACGATCAGCTACGGCGTCCCCGACCGGCCCGTCGGGACGATCCCCATGAACCCGCCGGTCCTGACGACGACGCTGGGCAACGCGCTCCAACGGGCCGACCAGTACGTCTGGTTCTACACGGAGGACCGAACGTTCCTGCTGCCCGAGAGCCAGGGCGGCGCGACGCAGGAGTGGGTCGACGCCGTCCGGGTCGCGATCGGCCTGCCCCCGGATCCTTCGAGCGTGGTCAGGTCCGGCTGCGGCCTTCTCGGCGTGGAGGGCGTCGTGATCTTCGCGATACTCCTCCTGGTCCGTCCGCGGCGGCGCTGAGGGTCCCTTCGCCCGTCCGCGGCTGACCCTTCCTGCCGGGAATCGGAATGACGAGGCACGGAGGCCACCCCTCAAGATCCTTGAGGCGGACGACTTCGAGAACCTGGGCGTCGAGGTTACATCGGAGGTGACGGGGAGGCCGCGTGCGGCACGAATCGGGCCCGGAGCACTCCACCGTGTAACCCGGGGACCGGCATGATGTACAGAAGACGGAGGTGAAAAGGACTCCGCGAGTCGCGTCCAGCTCAACGTGGCCCGGGAATTCTCGGCGATGGCGCACCGGGCCGGAAGCCTTGTCAAGGGATCAGGTGAGTTCCAAATTGTCTTGACCGGAATCTTCGTGCATCGTAGAAATTGACTCCACCGAAACCGAGGAGATATTCATGTCCAGCCGCCGCATCGTCATGGGCGTCGCCGCCCTTCTCATTTCCGCTTCCGCCGCGATGGCCCAGGAGACGCGCGTCATCGTCATTTTTCACGACACGCCGGACGAGGGCGTCGTGACGAAGAGGGGCGGCACGGTGGAGCTGCGCTCCGACCGGTCGCGCATGGTCGCCGCGCACGTGGCTCCGAACAAGGTCGCCGAGATCGCGGCCGAAGAGGGCGTGGCGTCGGTCGTCGAGGACTGCGAGGCCCGGATCCCCGTGGGCGCCGAAGCCAGGCCCGACGGGGTCGGGAACGGAGGGGGAGGCGGCGCGCCGCAACCCGCCGAAGTGACGCCGTGGGGCATCGACCGGATCGACGCCCCCGCCGCGTGGCTCACGACCGTGGGCGCGGGCGTCAGGATCGCGATCGTCGACACGGGCATCAAGAGCGATCACGAGGATTTCAAGGACGCCGGCGGGTCCTCGCGCGTGGTCCTGGGGCCGAATTTCGTGAACGCCGCGAAGACTTCCAAGGACGACAACGGTCACGGGACTCATTGCGCTGGAATCGCGGGCGCCTCCGATAACGCGATCGGCGTCATCGGGGTGGCCCCGGGGTGCACCCTGGTCGCCGTCAAGGTGCTCGACCGGCAGGGCAGCGGCTGGCTCAGTGCCGTCATCGCCGGCATCGATTGGGCCGCGGACAACGCCGAAATCATCAGCATGAGCCTTGGCACGACCTCGAACATTTCGGCGATGGAGGACTCTGTGAACGCGGCCGTCGGCCAAGGCGTGGTCGTCGTGGCGGCGGGCGGCAACGAGGGCCAGGTGGGCAATCCGCCGCTCTACCCCGCGGCGTATGCCTCGGTGATCGCGGTCGCCGCGACGGACAGCTCCGACGCCGTGGCCGCCTTCAGCACGCGCGGGTCGTACATCGACATCGCCGCGCCGGGAGTCTCGATCTTCAGCACCTGGAAGGACGGCTACTACGCGACGCTCAGCGGGACGTCGATGGCCACCCCGCACGTGGCGGGAGCCGCGGCGCTCCTGAGGGCCTCGGGCCTGACCGCAGTGGCGGACATCCGCGCGGCGCTTCTGTCGACCGCCGACGACGTGAACTCCGCGACGCTTCCAGGAGTGGACAGCGCCATCGGCAACGGCTTGCTGGACGTCGAAGAGGCGGTCACCGGCGGCGAGACGCTCCCGTAGTTCACTTCGAAGAGAGGAGCCGCCGAGTCTCCCCGGCGGCGCGGCGGACGCGCTCGTCCGCATCGGTTTCCTCGGCCCGGCGCAGGGCGTTCAGGACCTCCTCCGACCGTCCCAGCCTCCCCAACCCCCGGGCCGCCGCCGCGCGCACATGCCAGGCCGCGTCCTGGAGCGCCCCCATGAGGATCGCGGGGGCCCGCGACACGTCCGGAAATGAGGAGAGCGCCGTGACGGCCAGCTCCCGGACTTTGGCTTCCGGCTCCGAGGAGGCCACGCGCTCCAGCGACTCGAAGACCGCGCCGCGCGCGGGAGTTTCGGGTCGCGATGCCGCCCCCGCCAGGACCGCCATGGCCCACCGGCGCTGATCGAACGGGCCCGAATCGATCAGGGGCATCACGGCGCGCACTTCAGCGTCGGTCCACGTCATCCGCTTCAGCCCGTCCTCGCTTCGCAGGCGCAGAGCCCCCGCGTCGGTGCGGAGCGCGCCCTCGAGGATCGCCGAGAAGACCTGCGCGCGATCCGGCGATCCGGCGGGCTCGCCGGCGGCCCAGTCGGCGAGGGCTTTGCACAGCTCTCCCTGGGCCGGAGGGTCGGACTCCCCGGGGAGCGCAATCAGGAACGCGCGCCGAACATCTTCGAGGCCCGCCGAATCGGCCAGCGCCAGCGCGGCGGCCCAGCGGACCCCGGGGTCTCCGGCCTCGCGGAGGCGTGGAATCATCCGGGCGCGCAGGGCCGGCTCATCGATCACGCCGCGGATCCGGACCGCAAGCCCGGAGGGCGTGCCGATGACGCGAGGCGAGTCGGGAAGGCCGAAGATGTCGTCGTCGTCTTCGGAGGACCTGTCGCTCCCCAAGGCCAGGAGCAGCGTGCGCGACCATGCCGGGTCGCACGACCCTTCCAGCGCCTGGGACAGTGCCTCCAGCCCCTCCCGATCCGCCAGACTGCCCAGCACGAACGCGGCCAGCTCCCGCGCTTCTGTCGGAACCGCGGAATTGAGCACGATTCCCGCCAGGCGGCGGCGGAATTCGCGATCCTCGCGAGCCGAACGACGCCACTCCGCCGCGAGCTTCCGGAGGGCGTCGACATCGCGGGCCCCGGCGACCTTCAGCGCGCGCTCCTCGAGCGTCGCGGACGCCGGCGTCGGGCGGTTGGGGGAAGTCACCGGGGCCGGCGGAGCCCCGGTGGGGCGGGGGGGAGACACCGTCGATTTAGGGTCGGTCGTCAGGAGAATTGCCGCCGCCG
>DASXTT010000064.1:0-7801 GCA_036505255.1 Planctomycetota bacterium
GATCCGGTGGAGGATCGTCTCCGCCTGGTCGTCCAGGTTGTGGCCGAGGGCGATCTTCAGCCCCTTGTCCGCCGCGCCCAGGCCGAGGGCCGTCTCGCGCAGCCAGGCGTGCCGCGCCTTGCGGGCCGCCTCCTCGAGGGAGAGCCCCTCCGCCTTCCGGAGCGCCTTGACGTCGGCCGCCCCCCGGTGGAACGGGAGCTGGAGCTTTTCGGCCAGGCTCTTCACGAAGGCCTCGTCCGCGTCCGCCTCTTTTCCCCGGAGCCCGTGGTTGAAATGGGCGATGTGGATCTTCCACCCGAGATCCTGCATCTCGTTGATTTCCTTCAGGATCGTCAGGAGGGCCACCGAGTCGGGGCCGCCCGAAACCGCGCAGAGGACGGTCTCGGCCTTGCGGATCAGGTCGTACCCTTCGATGGTGAGGAAGGCCTTCCGGAGGATGTTCATCGCCACGACGCGATTATAGAAGAGAGTTCCCGGATTGCAGTGAGTTGTTGGCGGAACCGGATTGGAAATCCAAGGCCGGGCGAGGGGAGCTTCGAGTTTCCCGGTCCCCGTTCCCCGCTTCAGAAGCTTCCAGCTCGAAGCCCGAAGCCAGGCTGGGAACAACGGGATGCGGGAAACGGGGAGCTCGCCCGGTCTAGCGGGCTCGCTTCAAATGTTGAAAGTAAGGTGACTTCTCTTTCTCATAGACCAGTTTCCCGTTCACGAAGGTCAGCTCGACGTAAGTCCGGTAGTCGAGCGGATCCCCGTCGAGGACGATGACGTCCGCGTCCTTCCCTTCCTCGAGGCTGCCCACGCGCCCGTCCACGCCGAGGACCTCGGCGGCCGTGAGGGTGATCGCCTCGAGCGCGGTTTTCGCGTCGAGCCCTCCCCGGACCGCGAACGCGGCCTCGAGGGCAAGCGCCTGGAGGTCGCGCCCCGCCAGGCCGCCCGTGTCGATCCGCTCCTGGAGCGGGACGACGGCGAATTTCACCCCGGCCTTCCGGAGGATCGCCGCCTGCTCGATGGAGCTCCCCGAAAGCCGGTTGGACCGCTTGTCCGGGAGCCTCCGCCGCCGCGGCGCGATGACGCAGGCGCACCGGGCGCGCCCGATCTCCTCCGCCATCGTCCACGCCTCGTCGGCGTCGAGGAGGACGGCCCGGAACCGGAATTCGTTCACGAGGCCGAGCGCCGAGGCGATCTCGTCGGCGGAGGAGGCCGAGATCCGCGCGGGGACGTCGCCGCGCAGGACGCGGACGTACGGCTCCTGGCTTCCCGGGGAGGGAGCCTGTTCGTTCGGGGCGAGCTTCCCCGCGGACTTGCGCGCCTCGTAGTCGCGGATCTTCTCGAGCGCCTCGCGCGCCTTGCGGAAGCTCTCCCGCATCTCGAGGCGCTGGACCGGCGACGCCCGCACCCACGACGAGAGGTTCACCGCGGCGGGCTCGACGACGAGCATCCCGTCGAGATCTCCCCAGGACATCTTGATCACCGCGCTCGTCCCGGCCGGGCCTTCGCTGCGGTCGCCGAAGATCCCTCCGGCCGTCTCGACGTACGCCGAGGTGATCCCGGCCGCGAGGGCGAGCTTCATCGTCTCCTGGTATGGATCGAGCGAGTCCGCGATCTTCTGGATGTTGCCGCCGGTGATCCCGAGGCCCCGCGCCGTGGCGGCCACGAATCCCGGCAGGACGTTTTTCCCGGCGACGTCGAATTTCTTCGTCCCCTCGGGCAGGTCGAGATCGTTGCCGATCCGGTGGATTTTCGCGTCCTTGAAGAGGACGGTCGCGCCCTTCAGGACTCCCTGGGTCATCGTGTGGACATTGCCGCCCACGAGAGCCACGTAGACCGGGACGCGAGCGGCGACGGGCTTCGGGGTCTCCTGCCGCGCGCCCGACCCCGCCGCGGCGAGAATCGCCAGGAGGACGAGCGGGACACGGTTCACGGGGTCACCTCGAGCTCGACGCGACCGTCGATGAACACCATGAGGATTCTCGCGGTGCCGCAAAATGGATCGCCGTCGAGGAGGAGAAGGTCGGCATCCTTCCCCTTCTCGAGCGAACCCACGCGCTTCCCGACGCCCGCGGCTTCCGCGGGGACGATCGTGATCGCGCGCAGGGCGAGGTCGCGCGACAGGCCGGCCTTGACGATCTGGGCGGCGCGGAACAGGTGCGCCTCGAGACCCGCGAAGTCGTCCGAGGGCATGAGGCCGACGGTGCATCCGGCGGCGGCGAGTTCCGAGGCGGGATTGACGCGAATCCGCGTATCGGGAACGACCGGATCGCGGGGATCCGGCCGCCAGGGGTCCGGCCGAAGGAGCACCGTCTCCTTGCGGGCGCCCAGGGCCTCCGCGGCCCGCCAGAGGTCCGAGGACCCGACGATGGCGAATTTCAGCGCGCTATCTTCGAAGGGCTTCAGGACCTGGCGGAAATGGAGGTATTCCCCGGGCGACTGGATGTCCACGAGCGCCCGCAGCTCGCCCTTTAGGAACTGGACGAGGGGCGCCGTGCGGTCGTCGGGTTTCGCCTCCCCGCCGCCCCGCCGGTCCTTCCACCGCTTGGCGCCGTCCAGGGCCAGCCGCAGCTGCTCCTTCGACTGGGTGTTCGCGTCGACGTCGATCCGCAGATAGGCCGGCGAGAGGAACGACATCTGGTCCCGCGCGACGCCCCGGGGCTTGAACGCGACGGCCTGCCCGGAAAGCGGGCCGCCGGCCGGATAGAGCGCGAGCGTGGTGAACCCGGCCCGGATCACGGGCCGGTAGCCGTCGAGCGACGGGATGAGCTCCTCGAGCGCGAGGTGATTCGGGGCGTTGCCGGTGCCCCCGCGGGACCCGCCGATCCGGGTGTACGGATGGACGAGCCCCGGCATGACCACCCGACCCGCGCCGTCGATGACCCGCGCCCCGGCGGGCGCGGCGACGTCGGCCCCCAGGGCTTCGATCTTCCCGTCCTTGAGGACGATCGTCCCCGACGCGATCTCGGCCCCCGCGACGGTCAGGATGCGGACGTTCTTGATCGCGACCGGCCCGGGCGCCGGATCCTGCCCGACGCAGATGACTAAATACAGTATGTACAGGTTTATATGCATTTAATGATATCGGAGATCGATTCCGTTTCCCGGGCCGACCCTCGACTCACGACTCATGACTCGAAACTCCCGCTTAGTAGCGGCGCCGTTCTTTCGCCGTGTCGTAGACGACCTTGCCGCCGATCATCACCCACGCGACGTGGTTGCGGGGGTCGAGCGGGTCCCCCGTGGTCAGGATCAGGTCCGCGTCCTTCCCGGGCTCGAGGCTTCCGAGGCGGTGGTCGATCAGAATCGCCTTCGCGGGCTCGATCGTGAGCGCCCGGATGGCGGCCCTCGGGTCGAGGCCGAGGCGGACGGCGAGGGTGCCCTGGAAGAAGAGGTCTTCCTGGGGGACGACGGGCGAGTCGGTGTTGAGGGAGAGCCGTTTGACGCCGGCCTCGGCGTACTTGGCGGCGATGCCGAGGACCTTGCCCTCGTCGAGGGGGAAGCGGAAGTCGAACATCCGGGGCCCGATGTTCGCGGGAAGGTCCCGCTTGGCGATTTCGGCGGCGACCTTGTAGCCGCCGAACTCCCCGTGGGAGACGATGCAGGGGAGCCCGTATTCGTCGTGGAACATCCGGACCGTGCCCATGACGTCGCGCGGATCCGCCGTGTGGATGAGGACCGGGTACTTCCGCTGGAAGAGGCCGCGCATCAGCTCGAGGTCCTCGTGCTTTTCCGGCCGGATCTTGTTGAGCCCCTTCTCGAACGCGGTCCACGCGTCGTTGTAGTCGCGCGCCCGGTCGAGGAGCTTCCGGAGCGACCACCACATCCCCATGCGGCTGGCGCCGAGATCGCCGCCGTGCCGCTCGGGATTCCACGCCTGCGCCACCTTCATCGACCCCGGGAACCGGACGATCAGGCTGTCGATCGTCGCCCCGCCCGCGGTGTGCATGAGCGTCCCGAAGCCGCTCAGGTTCGTCCCGCTCCCGGGAATGTAGTTCACCGTCGTGACGCCCCCCGCCACCGCCATCTTGAGATTCTCGTTGTCGGGTTCGATGGTCGGCCGCGTCGAGAGCTCTGGGTTCGTGGGGTGCACCATGTCGTTGATGTCGCGCATCGATCCGCCGACGTGGCAGTGGAGGTCGATGAACCCGGGCATCGCCCACCGGTCGGACGCGTCCACTACCGTCGCGCCCGGCGGGATCGGCACCTCCGATTCCGGCCCGATCTTTTCGATCTTTCCGCCCCGGACGAGGATCACGCCGCCGTCGATGACCTCGGCGCCCTTCTCGGCCGCCGTGAGGATCTTGCCGGCCCGGATGGCGACGACTCCGGCCGCGGGCGGCGCCGGGTCCTGCGCCCCGGCAAGCGCCACCGCCGCGAAGGCCGCCGCGTATCGGACCGCGATCCGGACAACGCCCCGCCGAAGCCCCGGCCGAGACTTGCCCGCAGAAACAGTGCGAAGGAGGATCATGGGCCCTTGCTTTCGAATACGACCTTCCCGCCCGACAGGACGTACTTCACCCGGCTGGAGAGGTCGAAGGGATCGCCCGTGGTCAGCACGACGTCCCCGTCGCGTCCGCGCTCGAGGCTGCCCAGGCGCGATTCGATCTTGAGCATCCGCGCGGGATGAATCGTCACCGCCTTGAGCGCCTCGGTCCCCTCGAGACCCGACCGCGCGGCGTGCCCGACGGCGAGCGGCAGGTGACGCGTCCCCGACACGGAGCTCGACGACAGGGCGACGGGCACCCCGCCCGCCGCGAGCGCCTCCGCGAGATTCGCCGTGGCCCCCCGCCGATAGCGGAAGATGTCCGGGCTGAAGATGGCCCCCGGCACCCGGGCGGCCGCGTAGTCCACGTCGTCCGGCGCGAGAAGAATCCAGTCGATGGCGTTGTCCTTCTCGAAGGCACGGGCCGCGTTCTCGATCGAGGGCACGTCGCGGGCCGCGACCAGGACCGGGATCTCCCGCCGGAAGACCTTCCGCCAGGGCTCCAGCGGTTCGTCCTTCTTCGGCTCCTTGCGCTCGGCCGTTTCGGCGGCGGGCGCCGCGGTGACCGCGGGACGCTTCGCCTCGAAGGTCGCCGTGTGCCGGTTCCCCTCCGCCTCGATCTCCAGCTTTCCCTTCATCGAGTCCTGGTCCACGCGCGCGGTGAGGATCCCCTTGGTACCCGTCGCCTCGGTCTCCAGTTTCAGGTCGCCGTTGATGAAGGTTCCCTTGGCCCCGTGCGTGGTCGCGCCGCCCGGGAGCGCCGCGGAGATCGTCCCGGTGACGGCGGTCCCCGAGAGCTTGAGGTCCAGCGAGATCTCGCCGCGCTGGTTCTGCTCCTTGATCTCGAAATTCCCCTTCCAGGTTCCGGTGAGGGCGTCGGGCCGGGCCCCGCCCGGCGGCGCCTTCGCCGCCTCCTTCGCCTCCTTCTGTGCGCGCTCGTATCCCTCCCATTCGTCGTGGTACTTGCGGGCCCGCGCCAGGAAGTCCTTGATCGCGACATAGCCCGGAGTGCCGCCGCCCACGGAAGTCTTGACCGCCGCGACGTCGCGCACCACCACGGCCTTGTCCCCCTCCAGCTTGAGGAGGGAGCAGACGCCGCTCTGGTCGGGCGCCACGAGGATCGCCGTGATCCCCGCCTCGGCCGCCTCCCGGAATACGGGATCGTCGAGGCGGATCTGCTCGGAGGGCGGCGCGATCGTCACGCCCGGGACGCCTTCGCCGATTCGACCGCCCCGGACCGCACCCTCCGTGGCGTCGATGTGGAACCCGAGGTACGTGTGGGCGTCGATCATCCCCGGCGAGGCGGTCAGGCCCGCCGCTTCGATGATCTTCGCCTTCGCGGGCAGCGGGCGCTGGCGTCCGACGTAGGCGATCTTGCCGTCCTCGATGACGACCAGACCCTCGAGAACGATTCCTTGCGTGACGGTGAGGATCCGCGCCCCGCGGATCGCGACGACCTCCGCCTTGTCCCCGCCGGGTTTCGCCCGCGACGTCACCGCATACGTGAGGTCGTCCTCCGGCCGGCGCTCGAAGACGGTTTCGCCGCCGATCAGGACTCTCTGGACGGCCGACCCGGAAGCGAGCGGCGGCCCGCTCAGGAAGACGAGGTCGGCGTCCTTGCCCTTCTCGAGGGTCCCGATCCGATCAGCCACGCCGAGGATCTCCGCCGGCGTCAGGGTGATGGCGCGAAGAGCCGCGTCCGGGGCGAGTCCCGAGCGGCCGGCGTACGCCGCGAGCAGGAGGAGGTCGGAGGGTCCCTCTTCGGCGCTCTGAAGGGCGAAGGCCACGCCCGACGCTCCGAGGAGCGCGGGAAGTTCCGGGTTGCGCCGGTACTCCGCGGCGGGACGCCCTTCGTCGCCTTCGATGGGCCGGCCTGGAACGAGCGCCGAGCGGATCCATACCGGGACCTTCCGCTGCACGAGGAGGTCCGCGACCTTGTCGGACTCCTCGCCGTCGAGGAGGACGAGCCGCACGCCCGTCTCCGCGGCGAACATCATGACCTTGATCAGATCGTCCGCGGTCCGGGCCGAGACGGCCAGCGGGCGCTTGCCCGAGAGAACTTCCTGGACGGCCTCCCTCGCCGCTCTCGGAAGGTCCGACTTCGGATCGCGGGCCGCGGCGAAGAGCCGCCGCAGTTCGGCGAATTGCCCCATGCGGCTCGACGGGTACTGGCGCCGGAGCGGACGGATCGGATCGTCGGCCGAGGGTGGAATCGGCGGGGTCAGGATTCCCGGAGGATTCTTCGAAACTTCGCCGAGCGTGACCCGCATCCCCCACGTGCGGCGCAGGACGCGCGCTTCGCGATCCGCGCCGCCCGTCTTGACGACCGCGCATTGGCCCGAGAGAAGCCGCCGCGTTCCCGGGGAGACCATCACGGTGGTGACGCCGCCCGCGAGAAGGCCGCGTTGCGCCCGGAACACATCGATTCCATCGATGGCGAGCACGTCGGGGGCGACGGTCAGGTTGGAATCGGCGTTGGGATCGCCTTCGGGCCGCGCCGTGTCGATCAGGCCCGGGATGACGGTCTGCTTCGAGGCGTCGATCACCCGCGCCCCGGCGGGCACGTCCGTTCCCGCGCGGACCTCGGTGATGCGGCCGTTTTCGACGAGGATGACGCCGTTCTCGATGACCGGTCCGGACACGGTGTGGATCCGGCCCGCCTTGATGGCCAGGACGCCGGCCGCCGGATCCTGCGGGGTCCCGGCGAGCAGAACGAGAGCGGCGAGGAAAAGCCGGATCATCCCTCTATTTCTCCGCGCCCAGGATCTTCTGGAGCTTCGCGTCCTTCGACCGCTCGTACACGACGGAGCCTTCGACGATGACCCGGTCGACCCAGGTCCGGGCGTCGAGCGGGTCTCCGGTCAGGAGCAGGAGGTTGGCGTCTTTCCCCTTCTCGACGGTTCCGAGGCGCGAGTCGAGCCCGAGGATTTCGGCGGGCGTCCGGGTCGCGGCGCGGAGCGCCTCCGCGCGCGGAAGGCCGTAGCGGACCGCGGCGCCCGCCTGGTACCACATGTACGACGCGCCCGTGGAGGAGTCGTCCGTCTGGAAAGCGAAGCGCACCCCGGCCTTGGCGAAAATCGCGGGAAGCACCCGGAGGACCTCCTCGTGCTTCTCCTCGTCCGTCTCCCAGAAAATCATGTCGGGCGGGAGGATCACCTCGAGCTTCTCGCGGGCGATGTCCTCCGCGGCCCTCCACGTGTCCCGGCCCAGGACGAGCTTCATCTTGAACTTGTACTTCCTGGAGAGCTCGACGGCGCGCAGGACGTCCGCCGACGTGGGGCAGTAGACGAACGCGGCGAGCTTGCCCTGCAGGAATCTGGCCATCACCTC